>JBEKVK010000008.1:0-39785 GCA_049514075.1 Bathyarchaeia archaeon
TTCCTGAACTCGAGTGCTGACTACGTTTATAGCGAAATATGTGACTACGCTTGCCAACAGCACTGAAATTACTAGAATGATGAGCGTTGTTACGACAGTACTAAGAGCATATTTGTTTCTTAAAAGCCTGTGAAAAGAATTGTAATTCAATATTATTCACCTCCCATATCAGAACATCCTCTGTTGAGTTGTTTGGAAGTTTGTTATTTTCATCATGTGCACTTCCCGTTAGCTTAGCATGAGCGCTTTTCGTATAAGTGTCTTCTGTAGCGAGATTCAATACACTACATATTGCTTTTAATTATGAAAGTTAAAGCCAGCTCCAAAATATGAATTTAAAATAAACTGTCAGAAATAATACAGACATACAAAAGCTAGCAAATCAGAAAACACCTAAAAAGAAAGTTTCCATTTAATAAATCTGAATCAAGTCCAATCTTACAAATATTGATTGAGCATTCATAAGCAATATGTCAAGCATCCACAATACATACGCTTGTAATCTGATTCAGCCATGCACCTGAAAATCAACCATCAAGCTAAAATCCTATCGCTAATTACAATCGTTGTCTTAGTTTTCAGTCCATTATTCATGGCTCAAGCGTCTACCTCCCAGACCCCAGCCTCAACCGTTCAATTAACTACTACTTCAGAATACACAAATTACGTACATAACTTCAACAACGCTGAAGGAAACTGCACTTACATTGAAAAACCAATGTTCCCAGTTTTAATTAAGAGTTCACAAATAGCGATCGGCGAAAACTGGACCATTATCTGTCCATTATTGGAAGGCCATAACTACCATATTTACTTTTATGGAGCGTACATAAACACGTCAACCTCAGCAATGACAGACTACAACGTCTACGTTTATGACCCACAAGGAAACTTGGAGAGTTCACATACTCAATCGGCAGGTCTTCCAGAACACTTAGGCACAACCGTTAACACCGCACTTTTTACTCCAACACAGTCAGGGAACTACACATTTGTTATAAACAATAATCCAGTAGACAGCGAGGGCGCTCAAGAAGCCACTTTCATGATCATTGAAAATCTCCTTTGCGACCAGTGGTATAATAGTATTGTTGAGGGCACAAACGGTGGTGTTGCTAATTTTTACACAAATTGGGCATATGAATTCGAAACCAACGCATCATATGTTCAATTGTACGTAAAAGTTCCAAACACGTTAGACATGTATGAAGCTAGGCTTTACTTAATGAATAATGCTGCATCGCCGAGCTTAGATAATTTTCCACTGGCGTGGGAACCCGGTTTATATGGCAATCTAACTGGTTCAGTTGGTGGTTACAATTTTGAACCAAATAGCTACCGAGGCGTGGCCTACGCAAGCTGCGAATACATGGGTCAATCAATGTCTCTAAATTACACTTCGCCAAATATTGGAGCAAATCTCTATCAGGTGGTATTCATCGGAGAGGTAGGTTCAGGCAATATTCAGTTCATGTTGAAGACTAATTTCGAAAATTCTTCCTTGATACCGTTAACTATTCCAAGCAGAGTTTATCCTGAGGAGCCCACCCCGCTCGCTTTTACTACAAACAGTTCAAATTTGGAATCAGCACGATTGTCTTACACTACTGACAATTGGAACAATTCTAATACTTTGGATATGGATGTCAGTAACCAAACATGCATGGCAAAAATTCCAGGTCAAACAGCTGGAACGCTCGTTCAATACAAAATCAATGCAACAGATATTATAGAAAATAGTTTTTATTCATCAGGCAACTACACCGTGAAGGAACCGTTGACTCTTGACATTACTGCAGTTGAAAATAAAATACTCCTTGGCGAAAACATAACAATAAAAGGAGTTCTAACTCTGAACAATACTGAGCCTGTGGTTGCTCCAGACTACAATAGCTCCATGGTTAACGTGCAATTTAGCAGCTCTAACTTTACCAAAACATTAGAATGCCCGGTGAGTGGCAATGGCACTTTCCTGGCAAGTTTCCGACCCAACTCTTGTGGACCCTGGGCTGTTTTTGCAACCTCGCCTGAAACTCAGGCGTCCTTCAGGTGTGACAGCCAAGAGTTATTCATAACTGTGACTGAACCTTCATTTTACATTAGATATTCTCTGTTTATCATTGCCGCACTAATTGGTGCTGAAGCTGCTCTAGGGGTAGTTTATTTCTTAAAGTTCAGAGGAAGCTGACGACAAACAGACATTATCTTTCTTTTCAAAAAAAGGTTTTTGATATCCTTGATTTTTTGTTATCTCTTTCCAACCGGCTATCGGGTACTCTTTGTTCCAAATAATACCGGAGCTGAAAAGTTTAATGAAATTTTTTTCAAAGAATTGTTTTAATTTTAGAAATTAGGTTAGAATGTTTCAAGTTTGAGTAATAGTTGGTCTAAATGGATTCCCAGCGCGCCATGGCTTGTAGTCTCTTCTTCTGTTCTTTGAGCTTTTGAATTTCATCATATAGCTTCATTGCTTGAACGAATTGAGCATTGTATTTTCTGATTGTGTCTTGCATCTCTTCTGTCCATTTAAGAAGGTGGGGATAGATTGGAATTGTTTTGTCACTGTCCTGCGGATGTTCAAACCAGAATTCTTGATATGAACCTGTGTTTCCGCTCGCGATAACGTGGAATCTAAATTCCTCCAGAACTGTACCCAGATTTCCTAGCGCATGTCTTACTGCCCGATCAAGGATTTCAGGGTATTTGTCTGCCACTTGTGTATATTGCTCGATTGAGTCATGAAGATGCGGTTTTTGGTGCCACCATAAATCAGGATTTTCCAACTCACTTTTCACTATTTTTTCCGAGTTTCTAATCAATTCATTAACTTTGGTTTTCATATTGGCTAGTTTTTCTTCACTCATGGTTAAGGTAACTTCAGGATACTTGGTAACGTATTCGTTCGCAGTTCTCTTAAACCATTCAGAAGCAAAATCCACCGTTTCGATGATAAATTCTGTTTTGATTTCTTCCATTCGTGTGCAAAAAGGCAAAAGCTTGGCTTCCTCTCTCTGAATTAAAATGTCCATATCTTCGCTCAAACCTTAAGCACCTCACGACTAGCTTTTGTCCAGCCATCACTATTATTATTTCTATGCTGTTTAATAACATAAAAGATTTTGGATGAAGACAATTATTTCTTTTTCCTAAGCATGCCCATGAAGCCAGCGGAGCCATCTTCCATCAATCGCCTAAAAATGAAAGCAGATTTGCCAGATGTCGACCTTAAAAAGAGTATGTAATTTCTGCGATGGACAAATCCTATTATCTCAAAAATCAGACCTTGTAATTGTCTGAATGGAACAGTTTAGCAAAAATTATGTAGCTGAGTGGAAAAAATGGGAACAGAAATTCAAACTTTCACCTCACTAAAAGAATTGACAGAATTCATAGCAAATCAAACGAGTCAGTACCGGGCAACATTCGAAGATTATAGCCAATGGCTTGGGACACTATTGCGAGACTTCGAAGTCTCTCACAAAAATGACGAATGGTTCCAAAAATCAGCAGCTCTGCAAAAAAACATGCGTAGTCAATCAAAGAAACCACCTGAAAAAACTGATAAAGGAAAGAATGGATCTAAAAAAGGAAAAGGCAAAGAAGAAGCCTCATGTTGGGTTCAATCAGGCGACATTGACATCTCATTTACTGAGCAAGGACAAACCGAAATTTTGTTTGAAGCAATCGAAAAAATCAACATGAAAATTCAAGAAAACGAGAAATTCAAATCATCCGTGCAACAGCTCGCTAGGCTCGGACTGGGAACTACTGTTAATTACGTTGTTTACTTTGAAGATGACATTCCGAAGAAAATAGTGTTAAAACCGAAACCAAATGCTAAGGGCAATGAAACTTTCAATTTCATGGGGGAACTTTCCGTACCAGCATTCTTTAGCCCAATAGAGTAAAACCCCCAGTTATGCTGGAACTTATTTGAGATACAAAAGTTAAATACTAAAATGACGAGAATGATGTAAGAGAGGAATCAGACGTAAATCCACAGTATTCTGTTTCAGGGGTCATCGTTTCAATAAAGCTTACTAGTCTACAAGCTGAACGAACTGGGGAGTACGTCTCAAAAGACGAACTGTTTTTTGATGTCAACGCAAAGCTGGAAGAACAGAAAAAAGGTACGAATGAAGTAACACTTTCATTTAGCTTGGCGATCTCAACTAAACCAAATGTTGTCAAATACAATATTGCGGGTACTGTAACTTTGGTCGGTAAACCTGATGACATAAAGAAAAAACTTGAGGTAAACCCCAAAACAAAGATCCCTCAGATACTCTTCACAATTTACCAGCACGTTTTCAATTCAATCTACATTCTATCGTCCAACCTTAACACTCCTTATCCCCCTCCAGATCTTCTTCATCCGATGGCCGAGAAAATACAAATATTGTCAGATAAAACCCAAAAACAATTGACTCCAGACCAGCCAAGCCTCGGAGCGGCTGCACCTGTTTCGCAAACATCTCCTGCAGATAAACAAGCATCGAACAAGTAACCAATGAAAAGAGAAGATTTCAACTTTGAAATTCTCGGCAGTTACAATTCAATATTTTTGAAGTGTAAGGATTTCTAAAGAATAGATTTGAATTAGAAGCACAGAGCCCCCTTGACCCGGGAAAAGGAGAAAGAGGGGGAAATGCAAACCATTAGAGCAAATACCGGGTCGAGAGGGCTCTGAGCGGTTGACTTCAACACCGCTATTATTATCATAGTGGTTATCTTCCGAATATTCATTTGTACGTCATGTTAGGATACGCACTGCTGTCGGCTGAAGCAAACGTTCTTTCAGAACGGTTTTTTATGTTAATGCAGAACAAGTTGAAGCTGTAAGATATTGGAGAGCACAACTTGAGCCGAAACCATGCCTCCGATTAGGCCTCCGACTGTTATAATCTTACATACTGAGTTCAAACGTGTGGGAGCATACTTCTTTACTAAATAATATGTTAAGAAAAACATCACACCAACAGAAGCTACTATGCTGTATTTCCAAACCATCAACCCCCAAAAACCGTAAACGCTTAACACCCCCCTTGCGTAAGTTCCCACTTCGGTAAGACCTAAATCAAAACCAATCTTAGTTGTTAAACCGTCTAAAAGCTCCCAGAAAATCAAGAACCCATAGGAAAAATAAATCCATTTCGAATTAAAAACAGGTTTCTTTAAAAGTTCGGCAAGGTTTCTTGGGAACGGCATCACAATTTTTGGGCTCCTTTTCTCACGTGGTTTCTAATAGTTTTCAGTAATATCTTTGATATTCCAAATCTGGAATATTGCGCTTAAGTGACACAATAAGACAAAAGAAGCGACAAGTCAAAACATGTTAAGAACGAGGTTAACGGCCTATATTGTTGTCTTCCTTGTTGCTTTTCGAGGAAAAAAGAGATTTATGGAGATTTTTAGGGCTTATTCAAGCTCTAAACCAAGAACACCCCAAAACACAATGAACAGCCTTTTCTTGGGATGCCTCTAAAGGCTACCTTTCGAGTTAACGGCATCGGGTTTTCTCATCCTTTGATTTCTACTATTGTCAAATTTTGTCAAAAATTGTCATTATTTGTCAAATATTGTCAAATTTTGTCAAAAATTGTATCAACCTGCAACTGATTCAAGCTTCTTCAACAAAAAGAAAACCAAACCACAAACAAAAAAATGCTGGATTTCCAACACGTAAAAACAAAGAAGACACAAGAAATTTATGGGTTCTGTTGAATTCTTAAAGCCGCAACAGGAGGTTTTCCGTGTACTTGCGAATTGTCTCTGCGAAATCGCCGATTGTTTCGGGCGTGTAAGGCTTGAGTGACTGGAACTTTTTGTCAAGCGTGTCCTCAGGAATGAATTGTTGGAGCACGTGCGTTTTTGATCCTTTCACAAGTTCGCCGATGCATGTTGCATCTTGCTGGGTAACGATTTGCGGCACCACGGTTGTCCGAAACTCGTAAGGAACCTTTCCCGTCTTCAGGATTTCCATAGTTCGCATAAGCCCATCCGTGTTTTGTGCGCCGAGAAGCTTGTATTTTTCCCTGCAAGTCTTAACATCCATAGCCACGTAATCCACGCTTCCCAAACATTCTTCAAGGATGTCAGGGAAAAACCCGTTTGTATCCAACTTCACCGCGAAGCCCCGTTCCTTAAGTTTAGCGAGAAACTTGGGCAGTTCCTTATGCATGCATGGTTCGCCCCCTGTTACTACCACAGCGTCGACGTATCTTTTTCGGCTCTCCAAGATTTCCAGTGCGGCAGCTTCCTGCAGAAACGGAGGTTGGGGATCAACGGCTATGCGCCAGTTATGGCAGAATGGACAACGGAGGTTGCAGCCAGGTGTAAAAAGCACGCTAGCTACTCTATCTGGATAATCCACTAGACTTGTCTTTTGAAGCCCGCTAAACTTCATTTTTGGCTTATTCCTCTTTAACTTGTCAGGGGAACTGAAGCCATAATGGTTGATCTGTCAAAAGTCTTGCGCATTGCGAACTCTGCCTGTTTTCCATCGTTCCATTGGTCAACTGGACGAAGGTACCCAACTACTCGAGAGTAAACTTCACAGTTTGCTTGGCAATTTGGACATTGCTTGTGTTCGCCGTTTACGTAGCCGTGTGTTGGGCAAACGCTAAAGGTCGGCGTTAACGTGAAGTAAGGCAACTTTGAGTTCCAGGAGACTTTCTTGATGAGTTCAGCAGCAGCCTTCCAAGAGTTAAGCCTCTCGCCTAGGAAAATGTGAAACACTGTGCCTCCGGTGTAGAGCGATTGCAGTGTTTCCTGATGTTCAAGGGCTTCGAAGAGGTCGCCGGCAAAGTCAACAGGCAACTGTGAAGAGTTCGTGTAGAAGGGTTCCGCATGGTCCGCTACTACCTGTCTTTGGTTAGCGAAAATGATGTCTTTGTATCGTCGCTTGTCTATGCGAGCGAGCCTGTAAGATGTGCCTTCGGCGGGGGTTGCTTCAAGGTTGTAGATGCAGCCTGTGTCCTCTTGATAATCCGCCAAACGGTTACGCATGAAATCTAACATTTTAACGGCGAATGCTTGTCCATCACGCGTGGCGATGCTTTGTCCAAGCAGGTTTATGATTGCTTCGTTGACTCCGACTATGCCTATTGTGGAGAAATGGTTCTTCCAGTACTTGCCATACCCTTCTTTCACATGTCGCAGGTAACGACGGGAATACGGGTACAAACCGTTCTCGGTGAATGCTTCAAGCACTTTGCGTTTGATTTCCAAACTTTCTTTAGCAGTTTCCATCAGCTTTTCTAAGCGTTCAAAGAATTCGTCCTCATCTTTGGACAAGTAGCCAATTCTTGGGATGTTTAGGGTTACCACGCCAATGCTCCCTGTTAACGGGTTAGCGCCAAAGAAGCCTCCTCCTCTCTTACGTAGTTCGCGGTTGTCTATACGTAGGCGGCAACACATGCTTCGCACGTCCTCAGGTTTCATATCGCTGTTCACGAAATTTGAGAAGTAGGGCACACCATACTTCGCGGTAACCTCGAAGATTGCTTGTGCCACAGGCGAATCCCAATCGAAATCTTTCGTTATGTTGTATGTTGGAATTGGAAAAGTGAAGACCCTGCCTTTCGAGTCGCCTTGACGCATGACTTCGGCGAAGGCCAAATTGAACATTTCCATTTCCTTAGTCATATCGCCATAAGTGTCCTGTGTTACCGTACCGTTGAACAGCACAGCCTCGTTCTTCATGAAGTCTGGCACAACTAGATCCAACGTTAAATTGGTGAACGGCGTCTGGAAGCCCACGCGAGTCGGCACGTTCATGTTGAAGAAGAACTCCTGAAGCGCCTGCTGCACCTCTTGCTGGTTAAGGTGGTCATGTCTTATGAACGGAGCAAGGTAAGTGTCAAAGTTGCTAAAAGCCTGTGCGCCTGCAGCTTCACCCTGTAGTGTATAGAAAAAGTTTACTACTTGACCCAGCGCAGTGCGGAAGTGTTTTGCTGGTTTGCTCTCAATTTTGCCGGCGACCCCTCCGAACCCTGCCATCAACAACTCGCTTACGTCCCAGCCGACGCAGTAAGCGCCTAAAACGCCTAAGTCATGGATGTGCATGTCGCCTGAAAAGTGGGCGTCAGCAATGTTCTCTGGGTAGATTCGCGAGATCCAATATTTGGCTATGACCGTGGATGACAAGTAATTGTTCAAACCCTGAAGTGAATAGCTCATGTTGCTGTTCTCTTTAACACGCCAATCTTCAACCTCAAGGTACTGGTCAACCATATCTGAGGAACTCAGAAGCGCGGCTAACTCTCGCATGTCACTGTGCTGTTTGCGATACAAAATGTAAGCTTTCGCCGTTTGCGCATGCCCGTTTTCGATCAAGCGCTTTTCAACGACATCCTGGATTTCCTCAACCGTGGGTACCCCGTCGTCCCCATAGGTTTTTTGGAGTTCTGCGACTACTTCATCGCTTACACGTTTTGCCTGCTCTTTATCTCTGCCGCCACACGCTTTCGCAGCTTTCCAAATGGCGATGGTAATGCGTTCTTGATCGAAGGGTTCTAATTTACTATCACGTTTTAACACGAACTTCATTGTTTTTTCACCTCAAGTAGTAACCGCCTGAAATCTTCAGGCTCTTCAAACTGCTTGTAAACCGATGCAAACCGAATGTACGCAATGCGGTCGACGTTTTTTAGGTGCTTCATTATTAAATCGCCGATTTCCTGCGATGCGACTTCTTCGGTGTTTTTAAGCATCAAATCCTGCCTTACCTGTTCTGCTAACTCGTTGATTTGGCTCATTGCCACTGGCCTTTTCTCACATGCTTTCTGTAAGCCACGGATTATTTTATTAACGTCGAATCGTTCAAGGCGATCGTCTTTTTTTCTGACCATGAGCTCGACGGTTTCAACGTACTCGTAAGTTGTGAAGCGTTTTCCGCAGTTGATGCATTCTCTTCGTCTCCGTGTAGTGTTTTCTGGAGATTCACGTGTTTCCAGAGTTTTGGAGTTTTCGGAGTTGCAGTATGGACATCTCATATCTTACACAGGTTCCATAGTCGGATATATAGGTAGTGCTAGCGATCTTAACAACACACTATAGTTAGCGCATATATAAGTTGTTTCAACATTAATCTCGCAATATATCGTAAAATCCGAAAGACTACTCCATGAAAAATAAACAGAAAATTCCAAACCCAAAAACCTGAAAAAGCCCTTGTTTTGGAAAAAAACGGATTTCCAAGTAAATAATGGTTACGTTAAAGTTTGCGATAAAACAATCAAAAAAATGGATATACGTATTTTACTTTTACTTTAGCAAACGAAATAAGCCATAACTGTAATATATCGGGCGCAGCAATACCGCTTATATTGCTTTGTAACAGTTGATTGTTTGAGGAAAGGTGAGGAGAAGGATCGAGGAGGAAGGGAGAAGGCTTCCATAAACCTCATTTCCTTGAGAAAAATTAGCTCGTTTTCAAGTCATCCATAAACTCGCTTAAATCGACCGTTGCGTCTCCATTTTCATCTTTCAGCGCTTGCTTAGCCGGCGGATTCTGAATGTAAAAGGGGATTCGTTTAGTTATGCGGTCCTGGTAAGTAGGTTCCAGCGGGTTTTGGTAAAAGACACCTATAGGGATTCTGTCGCCCCATTCATGAGCTTTTTCCATGCCCGCAACCTTCTTCTTGAAGTCCTCGTTCCAATCGCGTACAACAGGATCGAAGCCTTCGTCTTCTAACTTGTAAAGCCTAGAATGCGGCTTGCCTGCTGTGTCTTTTCTATCTTCGCCCGTGTACCAGTCCTTGGTGTCGATGTCATTATAGGTAGGGCAAGGCTGCAAAACCTCTACTAACGCCAAACCCTTATGCTGAATTCCCTGCTTTATCATGTTTTTCAGGTGAAGAACGTCAAACGCGTATGACCTTGACACGAAGGTGTAGCCTGAAGTAATGGCTAAAGAAACAGTGTTAACGGCTTGGTTAATGTTGGGTTTAGGAAGAGCCTTCGTTTTGACGCCTAGAGGAAGCGTTGGTGAAGCCTGCCCCTTGGTCAACCCGTAAACCCCGTTGTTGAATAGGAGGTAGGTCATGTCAATGTTTCTTCTTCCCGCGTTAACGAAGTGTCCTGCGCCTATACCTAAGCCATCACCGTCTCCTCCTACGCCGATTACCTCCAAATCGGGGTTGGCGATTTTGATGCCCATGGCAAAAGGCAACAGTCTTCCGTGAAGTGTGTGAACGCCGTTTACTTTTATGAAGTGAGGCGCTTTGGCAGCGTTGCCTACCCCTGAAACAACGACCACTTTATGAGGTTCAAGGTTAAGGTCGGCTAAAGCCATTTGTATTGCGCTTGTGATTCCGAAATCTCCGCAGCCGGGACACCAGTCCATGTAGACGCTGGTTTTGTAGTCTGCCGGTTTATGAGCCAAGCATAAGCACCTGCCTTTCTGGGGCTTTGTCTATTAGAATCATTTTCAGGGCTTCGTACACTTCGGTTGTCATCATAGGTCTTCCCGTATATTTGAGGATGTAAAAATTGGGTTTGATTGTTGTGCACTCCGTTATTATCCCGCCCAGTTGCGCCATGTAATTGTCTTCTATGTCGATTATTCGTTTCTTTCCTTCAAGCATTTGTTTGATGTAGGCAGAGGGAAGCGGATGAATCATTCGAACTTGGATATAGCCTAAGCTTAAGCCTTCTTCTTTTAGCTGGTTCAGCGATTCGATGATCGCACCCTTAGGTGAACCCCAACTTACAACAACGTTTTCTGAGTCCTTATCCCCGAAAAAGTTGACTTTCAAATCAATCGGCACTTCCTTATCGATCAAATCTAACTTCTTCATTCGCTTCTCCATCATTTGCCTTCGAATGAATGGTTCCTCGTTTATGTTTCCGCTCTCGTTATGCTCGTCTCCCGTACACCATTGAACAGCATTTTTTGTTCCTAGAAAAGCCCGAGGGGAAACTCCTGTTTCAGTGAATCTGAAGCGCTTGTACTCTTTGCCTTCAAACTCCTTTTCGCCGACAATTAAACCGCGGTCTACCTTAACGTTTCCGTAGTTGAAGACAGGGTAGGTTTGAGAACAGTTGGCCATGGCTTTGTCAAGCAGATGGATAACAGGTACTTGGTATTTCTCGGCAAGATTGAACACTTCAGCAGCGTCATAAAAGCATTCTCTTATGTCTCCTGACGCAAGGATAATTCTTGTAAATTCGCCGTGAGCTGCATGCATTGCAAACCGTAGGTCTTGTTGGCTGTGCCGTGTTGGTTGTCCAGTTGAGGGACCTCCGCGCTGGTAGTACGTAATGACGACGGGCACTTCGTTGCTGCCTGCCCAGCCTAAGCCTTCAGCCATAAGAGAAAATCCGGGACCCGACGTGCTGGTTGCCGCCCTCGCCCCTGTTAAGCATGCCCCTGAAGCGGAAGTCACTGCTGCAATCTCATCTTCGGTTTGAATTACAATGATGGCTTCCTGGCCTCTTTTGGTTTTTAGGATTTCATGTGCCTCTAAATACTCGCTTTCATCAGCCGCAGGCGTGATGGGATAATATGTCTGTACTCTGCAACCGCCCAGCACTTTGCCCATGGCGACAGCTTGGTTCCCCGTCAGAAAAATCCTCGGTTCATTAACGCCTATTTTCTCAAGTTTGTGTTTGAAGTGGTTTACATCGAAATTCTTTACAGCGTAATCATAGGCGTAGTCGACTGCTGTGACGTTCATATCGGCGATTTTTTCGTGGAAGGTTGCTCGGATTGCATCTTCAACTAGTTTTTTATCGTATTTGAGAAAGGCAAATGAGACGCCTATCGTGAGAACGTTTATCATCCTTGAAAGTTGGCTGACTTTTTCAATGTTGATTGCTTTGCCGATTTGTGCAAGCAAATCCATGTACGGAACAGGATAAACCTGAATGTTTTTCTTCTTGGCGTAGTTCAAAAAATCGTTTACTGTTTCGCCGACACCGTTTTCTTTCATGAAAGCGCGAACTTGACTTCTGTATTCCTCTGAGAACGTGGGTATTCCCGTAAAGACGTTGACGCCTATATCGCGTGAATCAACGATTATGCCGCCTTCACTCACGACTTCGCCGACATGCCTAACGATGGTTTCAGCGTCGAAAGCTGCTAGCAAATTTACGTCGTTGATGTTGGCTAAGGTTGGTTCTTTGGATACTCGTTGATGGAAGTAGCTGTGCATGGTTTTGATGTTTGAATGGTATTCTCTTCTTCCGAAAACCCATAGGCCGCCGTATCCACATGCTCTTCCGAATATGGTCGAAGCTGTGTCGACGCCGCTGCCTTGTGGGCCGCCTGCCATCCAGTTTATACTTTCAGTTACCATTTTTGCTTCATCCTCACGAATAACTTTCATTTTAAAGAGCGGTTACCCGCCGCCAGATGCTTTTTCGATGCCTATGCAACAAGTGCACTTTGCAGTTTCCCTGCAGTATGGGCACACGCATTTGCAATCGTCGATAAAATTTCCGCAGTTTATGCAACGAGGCAAATTTTCTTCGTTCATAGCTTCGCCCCTGCCATACTTATGTTGCATATACTTCGGAATTAAGTTTTCGCTTAAACCCCAATCTATCAATTTACCTTAAAGGTAAAGGAGATGGAGGTTTTATCTGACGTAGTCGTCGAATGTCCAGTAATGGTCTTCTTCTTGCAGAACGATGTCTTCAAAGATTCTTCGTGTCGTTGTGTCGCCGCGTTTCATGGCTTCAGCAATGATTTGTCTGTAAAGCGCGATGGTATCGGCTTCAAGTTGATGATCTAACGATAGAATCTCAAGTGTGGTTTTGCCGACAACTGGAAGTGGATTTGGCTTAGTTACTGCTTCGCCGTCGATAAGGTAGATGCGTTCGCTTATTTTTTCAAGATGCTGCATTTCCTGCATGAAGACATCTTTGAGGAGCTTGCTTACGACTCCTTGAGAGTTTGTGCCTTGAACAGTTTCCAAGGGAGTTTTCTTCATTCTGAGTTCCAGCAACGCAGCTTTTTCATGTTGGTTAGTGTACTGGATTATTCCGCAGATTTCTGCCGCAACCGCCTTGTTCAGTAGTTCAAGATAGTCCGAAGTGAATATTTTGCGCCACTCTGACAAAGGCACCTTGTCGGGCTCTTCCTTCTCGTCCTGGAAAGCTGTATATTCTTGGAACTTGAACAAATGTTCTTCTTCTTCACCGAAGATTTTTTCGAACATCTCTCGTGTTTCCCAATCGCCCATTTCTGCCGCTTTGCCGATTATTTTTCGGTACAGGTTAAGGGCTTCTTCCTCTGCAACAACTCCCAGTTTGGCAAATTCACTTATCGTATTGCCAATGACTGGTTTGTCGCCTTTGGTGGTTGCTTCGCCTCCGAGATAGTAGATTCTCTCCATGATGGAGGCGGCGTGCTTCATTTCTTGGATTGATATTTCATGAAGCATTTTTCCAACTGCGTCGTAAGTTGTCTTGTCAAAAAGGATGTTTTCTGGGATTTGTTTTTTTATAATTTTTTCCATTTTAGCATGTTGAAGGAAGTATTGGACTGCGACTCCGAATTCGCGTTCTACCGCTTGGTTTAGCAGGACAATATACTCTGGGGTTGTTTTAACAGCCATAACGTATCACAACTTCTACTCGGAAATGAGCAGACACCGAGATATAAAATTTGTTGTCGGCTACAAATTCAGGGAAACGGGGGGCTTCATTGCCTAATTTGTCTTCCGCAGTTTGGGCAGTAGATCGAGTCATTGCTGATTTGCGCTCCGCAGTAGGAGCAATACAAGCTTGGAGTTGGGGTAGGCGACGATGCCGGCGGCGCATTGTAAAAAAGGGCATTTACGGTTGGTTTGGGTTTGAGTGAATAGAAGCCTGATGCAGCGAAAATCCATGCTATCCAACCTATGATGCCGCCGACACCTATGATTGATGTAACGGCGCCTATTAGGATGAGCAAGCCAGCAGTATGGAAGCTATCAACGCCTGATTTTTCGCTTAGTTTATTGAAAGCCCGCATGAAGAAGATTGAAACAATTATTTGGAGGACAATAGCACCGAGAAACAAGGCCAAAAACGAGAATGCAAACGACGGAGGTACGCCAGATGATGAGCGCGAAAAAAGGAAGACTATCACAACTAACGCAATTATGGTGGCAATTCCCACGACAACTATGATTACGCCGTAGATAACGTCTTTGAATATTCCTGGTTCATTGTAGTATTGGCTTAATCGATACATGGAAAATACGAACAGTATGAAACCAGCTAAGCCGATTAATACAAAGGCGACAATCAGAAAAGGAATTAATGTGAGGGAAAGCAGCGGAGTGCCCACAAACCCTGTTGATCCAGATGTGGCAGCGCCAAGAAAAGCGCTAAACAAGGAAAGAATCAACAGTCCACCCATTGCAAAAATGGCAATTGGCACGATAACTTCGATTAAGCTGCCGACTAAACCTGATGTCCTTCCCGTCTCAAACGACATTTTGACACTATCGAAAGGCATGTGGTGGCGAGTAAAGGATAAGCTTTGCGCATTTTGATAGCAGCTTGTGGGCAGGGAGAGTTGTCTCAGAGCTCTTGCTTTTCATGCTTCACTGCGTACCAAGCGACGATAACTGAGAGAACCGCTAATGTAAACACTACTGCTTCGAAAACCACAAGTCCAATACTTGAGGCAAAAGGAACTAGGAAATCAACAAACCCCATGGGCAACGCAATCAAAAATAACCGCTTTTTGTGAAGGATGACTGCCATGAAGCAGAGGTAACCCCATGCAAAATGTAACATTATAGAAGAGACTCTCTCAACCGAGCCCAATGCAACTGACCTTAAGGCTTCTGAGGCAGATGCAAAAAGTCCTGGCGAATTCGCCTTTAGCTGGCTGTAAACAGTCTGGGCAAGTGGAGTGTCCGACGATAGAATGCTCCAATACGCAGTGAGGTTGATCAAAGAAAGAATGCCGAGCAACACAGCGTTTTCCCAGAAAGCCAAAGCAGAACCGTAAGCTTCCGCGTCTTTCCTTTCAAGCAACCCATGAGAAATCACGTACCAAGCTACAAAGTAAGCCAAGCCTACTTCGAAAAACACAGTTTGAAATCCGTAGTAGATACCTAACCCCACACTAACTGAGCCGAAATAGTTCGTTACAGCGTTTATCGTTGGGATTTGCACTGCATATTTGAGCGCGATGGCGACTGAGTAAGCAACCAAAGAATACACCAGCACCATCCAGTGAAAGCGGCGCTTACGATACCAGTATAACAAAAGAGCAATGCAGATGGCGATAACGATGACGGGTTGAAGTATAAGCAGGGGATCGATATTTTGCATAACAACCGTTATTTTGTTTTAACTTAAAAAGAGCTTGCTGGAGTTGAGTTTGTCGAATCAATGAATGACCCGTCCGCTCCAGAAGCCTCGAAGCGTCCGTTTATGGTTGGGAGAATAGACATAATCAAAGGGCAATGTGGCTATTTTTTCCATTGATTAGTTGCCCATTTGCTGTAGCTTGTGGGCGTAATCTTGATAATGGGCACGTCGCCTTCTTTCCAGCCGCCATCAGCGGTGCGGTACTCCGGGTATTTTTCTTCCAGAAGCGAATGGGCGTAACGGTATTCTTCGCCCTCCCACATGATTTCTGCTTCGCCTTGAACGCGTATTCCTTTGACGGCACCCCAATTTTCCCGGTTGTAATCGTCGAAAACCAATGATATCTCCGGGTTCTCTTCGATTTGTTCAAGTTTGGGCATATCTGGGTCGGATGCGAAGTAAATGAATACGCTGTCAAATACTGGCCAGATAGGCCTCACCACTGGTTCGCACTCTTTTGTTACAGTTGCTAGGCGACCAACTGGAAGTTGCTGAATAAATGCAACATCGGATTTTGACAGTTTCTCGACCATACTTAAACCTCAAAACGCTCAAGTATCTCTTTTTACCTCCCTCCTTTTATGTCTTGTTAAAACTGAAAGCAGCCAGAACATGGCTTTCTGGGTTTAGACCCTTTTTCCTTAACCCCTCCTTTATCTGTGCCGAATTATAGGCTGATTAATAAGGCGAAAAAGGATCGGGTTGGTTCCATCTTATTCAGAGTTCTAAATTACATAACTACAAGTTTCCTCTATAATGGATCATTAGAATAACGCAGTATTCAGGTCTTGCCAGAGGTTTGTAGATCTTTTGAATCATCCAATTTTTGATGGTGAGGGACTTTAAAGGACGTTAGTGGACGCCTGAAGACTTTAAGCGACGTTAAAAGAAGGTAAAGGACTTTAGATGACGGTAAACGACGTTAAAGGACGCAATCTGCAAATGATTCAAACTTCTCCACAAAAAAGCAACTTAAAGCAGAGGTTGCAAAAAATCTTTTTCCTAACCTGTCTAGTTAACGGCGACAGATTCATCTCTCTAATTCTGTGAATTGTCAAATTGTGTCAAATCATGTCATTCTATGTCAATTTGTGTCAAATAAAGTCAAATAAAGTATCAACCTGCAACTGGTTAAAGCCCCACTCCAAGAAAGCAACTCAAAACGCAAACAAAAATTCACAGAATCTACCACAGTCATTTGCGGCAGTTGATAACTTATTTTTAAGCCTATCAATGCTGTCTTGTTCTCTATAAGACGGTCGTTGACGGAAAATTCCCTGAATTTTGCTTTTGAGTTAGTCTATCTTTGTTCGTTTTGATTTCCCTGACCAAAGCTGAAGAAAGCCAAAAAGGAAATGGTTGGATACAGCCACATTATTGCTATCCAATATGCTTTTGGAAATCCTAATCCAAGGTTTAGAACCAGAGAGATATCATCTAAGCTGAGAAGGACAAGGGCAAGCAAGAAGGCTAATAAAGGCAGTGCCGTCTTGACGTTGAACTTCAAGGACCCGTTTCCTTTTGTTCGACCGTAAGCTATGAAAATAAAAATTGAAGCTAATGGATAGATAACGTCCATCAGGGGCCAAAATGGTAACCCAAAAATAGTATCTAAATTGCCGATCGTTGGGCCTGTGTGGCTATCGCCGAAATTTAGCAATATTACAAAGGCGCCGAAAAGAAGCGCTAAAACTTCACTCTTGAACTTCAATTGCAACCTTAAACATCTCTTTTTTGTAAGACTTACAATCGCCGCTCTAAGCAATCTACCTTTCTATAAACAAAAAATCTCTGATGTTGCTTTTTGTAATCCTCAGCTGTCAAAATCCAAGACCAGCAACATTGAATTCTCACACTAATCCCGGTAGCTGATTCAAGAGCATTCTGCGGCTGAAAGCAATAAGGATCGGTAGGTCAATTTGTCTTAACTTCAGTTTTTTCACCGCAGCATGGACTATTTTTTCAGTAGTTCTTTTATCGATAACAAACCTTGAGAACCATATTACTGTTTAAGCGCTTAGCATTTGTACGCCGTCTATTTGGCCGTTGTCTGCGAATATGCCTACTGTAACCTCGTTTACGGCTCCCGGATAAACTCTGCCCAAACCAAGTACCACGTACCAATATGGGATTAGCACCACGGAGTTGCCTCTTGGATGAGGTACCATTTGAACTGAAACGGGATTGTCGAGCACACTAAAGCCAGTGTATTTGGTGCCGTTGAAATCCCATGTTAGAGTTTGAACATAGTCTTTAGCCATAGTGATTGCTTGTTCTTGTGAAATAGTGAGTTCTGTGTTTCCGACATTGAACAGGAAATAGCCGTCAGTCATTGTTACGAGAATGTTGTTTTGGAATGTCATCATTACACCTTTCGCTTGATAGTCTATCCCGTTCTGTGTGTACATCCACATGAACTCAGTGTTGTCTCCTGAAACGGTTATTTGAAGTGTCATGTTACCCTGGGTTACCGATGTTGGCCCAGTTGTGTTTACCGCGTCTATCAAGTCGACCATCTGGCTAAGATATGCGTCGCCTGAATAGGCTTGGTACCGTTCAAGCACTCCCTTGGCAGCCTGCACAACATCATCGGACTGAGACTGCGTAAAAACAGGCGAGCTTTCACCCATGTCAAGCTGGTAACGGGAAAAATGATTGTTTCTGAACCGCAGGTCCACGTTAAATGTGTAAGGACCGTTAGTCAAAGAATATGTAAGCAGTTCCTCAGCAGCATTGAATTCTGTATTGAACTGCAAAGTGTTGCTTAGCAGAGAAGTCGTATATTGATTTGTGTCTATTTGGGTCACATTCTGCAGGTAATTCACGACTTTGTTGGTGCCTATTCCCCAGGAAAGCAACTGCTGGTTCTCAGCTGCCAAAGACTTCTGCTTGCTGGAGATATTCTTCATTGAAGTATATTGAAGAACCGAAAAACTCGCCAAAACCAAAACAGCAACCAGAAGCACCCCCAAAATAGCTCTCCATTTAAAGGACATCTGAACCCTGCGTTTGGGTTCAATCTCTGGGACATCTTCCACACCCTTCATGGCGCTGACAGTTGCCAACCCGAAAGTTGACAGCTTATACTGGCCGTTATCCATCTTGTTGATTAGGTCACCGAGGCTTTCAAGGTGATAAGTCAATTTAGAAGAGGATATGTCAAGCTGCTCAGCTATCTCCATGAAAGTCATTGGTTTGATTGAAAGCATACGAATAATCTTGCGGCGGACTGGATGCTTAAGCGACGAGAACATGATTGAGTAGATTTCGTCCTCCGAGCTTGCCATCCAAAGACCTACATTTGTTACAGGGGTAATCGTCGAAAGAATATTTAAAACAACCGTAAAAAGCACCTTTGAGCGTTGTACAAACAAATGCTGGCTCAGCTGCTTCCAACCATGCGTTCCTTGAATGCACTCCAAGAGGCGCAGCTTGATCCCGAATTCCGGAATCCCTATTTTTCAAGGGTTTCTACAAGCAACCGACACTTCACGGAGAGGATGGCCCTCCTTAAAAAATAATCTCTCTGCATGTAAGGGCTTTTGTCGGTTGCACAAAGAACTTATGTACAAACACTAACAAAAAAAGATGTGGCATTTAGAGCAGTGTTTGCCGCTCCACCGATTATCTTATCGCAAGCATCGCAATGTCTCGATAGATCAACAATAACTCTTTTTGAAAACAAACTTTAACATAAATTAAAAGCTAAAAACAACTCTTCTTAGCCTATGTGAGATTTGAGTTAAAGCGAAAAAGCACGCTGAAAAGTTCCAGTGGAAACAACGGCGTTTCCTCTGTCTAGCTTAAAAGAAAAACGTTGACGATATATTGAAACGGATTCTTCAGTTTCAATGTGTACGCTTAACGGTGAGGTGGGCGAATGAGAAAGAAAAACCATTACATCGTGATTGTTTTGTTCCCTTTTCTTAGTTTGCTTTTCCTTACAGGCTGGGTTATATCAAACCTGTAATGGATTAGTTGACGAAACAAAGACTGATGCAAACAAAAAAGAAAAGGTAGATGTTAGTGAACAAGAATTTTTGACTCTGGCTTGTCACCTATTTCTGTCAGGCATATGTTTTTGAACGTCTTTCAAAGACACATGATAAGAGCGATTCTCCACTCTCAAGGAAACCATCAAATGGGCATAAAATAGGCATAAAATAGGCAAAAAAAGCGCCTGATTATCATAGAAAAAATGGAAGATGCGGCGTGAGATATTTCCATTTTGAGCAAAATTGTTTTAATAATACGGTTTTCAATAGTTACGAACGCTCAATTTAGAGGCAAAGAAAATTTAATGCTAATCCAAGAAGTTATACTTGAAAACTTTATGAGTTACGAGTACGCTCGGGTACCCTTCAAAAAAGGCGTAAACATCGTCGGCGGACCCAATGGAGCAGGAAAATCTTCACTTCTACTTGCAATATCTGTGGGGCTTGGTCAAACCTACACCGAACGCTCAAGAAAACTAAGCGACCTCATCAGGTGGGGAAAAGACCAAGCCCGAGTCACACTAATCTTAGACAACAGCAAACAAGGCATCAAACGCCCCGTACAAAAATACCCAAAAGACCAGCTTTTTCTGACCCGCGTCATGCGCCGCGACGGCAAATACTGGTTCGAATTTGAAAACAAAGCGGCAAGCAAACAGGACGTCGAGCGCTTACTCGGCAAATTCGGCGTTGACCCCGACAACATGCTAATCATCATGCATCAAAATATGGTTGAACAATTTACCGTGCTAAGCAACATCGAAAAATTGCGGATGGTTGAAGCTGCAGTCGGGCTGGAACCCTTCCGAGAAAACGTGGTGCAGGCAAAAACCAAACTAACAAGAATCCTAACTCAAGAGGAATCCGTTACCAAACTGTTCGAACAAGCGAAGCAGACACTAAACTACTGGCGTGAACAGTATGATAAGTACCAAGAGAAAAAGCAGCTTCAAATTAAAAGACGCTTTCTAGACCGGGTACTTACGTGGGCTGAAGTTGAAAAACGGGAAATCACGGTTAGAAACTTGCAGGCAACCCTTAACAAAAACCAGGAAACCCTCAACAAAATCGAGGATGAAAAACAAGACATACTCAACCAGCTTAGCACACAGCAGAATCAAACTGAAACATTGAAAGGGAATATGAAAGCCGTTTTTGACGAACGATTAAACCTTGAACACGACATAGCGCAAAACCAATCGACCCAATCGCTGATTAGCCAGTTACTGGAAGAAACCCAAATACTACAACAAGCCATCCAAGCCAACAAAACCCAGCTAAGGCTGCTTCAAAGCGAGAACTTGGAGGAAATGCTCAGGAACTCAGAACTTGAACTTTCTAGTGCAAACGAGCGGGTTGTGCAGAATCAGTCAGAAATGACTTATCTGGAAGAGTCCGCTGGCAAAGCGTCGGATGAAATGCTTGAGCAAAGAGTCAAGCTTGCTCTGCTTGAATTCAAACGTGCAAACGCGATCGTGAGCCTAAAGGAACTTGAAAAATCGCTTAAAGAAACCAAAGAAAACTTGGAATCAATGATTCTTAAGGCGAAAGAGTCAGGCGAACGGATAGCAGCAGTGAAAAGCGCCAGCGATATTCAAGATGAAATTCGCTTGACAGACGGCCACCTGGCGGCGCTCGCCGACGTTTCAGAAGACATAGAGCACCAATATGAATCATACTCAAAACTTTACTTAGAACTCAAAGAGAAAACTCAGCTTGTGGCAGAGAACCGCGAGAAAACGCTTGAAGAAGTCAAAACACGGATGCAATCGTGGCGAACGGTCATGGAAAGCCTTCTTGACAGGGTAAACGTGGAGTACCAGCGAATCATGAACCTAACATTGGCAACCGGCGCCGTAAAACTATCAAACAATCAGGACATAGAAACAGCCGGGTTAGAAATCATAGTAGGGTTCAAAGGCGGCAAACCCGTTGCCCTTGACGCTTACACGCAGAGCGGTGGGGAGCGCACCACGGCAACTATGAGTTTTCTCTTGGCATTGCAGCAGCATGTACGTTCACCATTCCGCGCAGTCGACGAATACGACATTCACATGGACCCCAAAAACCGTGAAATGATTGCGAAAATCCTTCTCGCTGTGATCAAAGACGCAAACGCGCAGTATGTCGTCATCACTCCAAGCCAAATCACCTTCGCACAGCAAGATGCCAACGTTATTACCGTGCAGAACATGGAAGGAAAATCCGTTGTTCGTGAGGTGGCGGCTTGATGCAGAGGGCAAAGGAACCCAAAGTGTTAGGCAAGGAAAGGCTTGAGCGCATTATTGAAATGTGCGTTGCCATCGAAACCCGTCAAACAGAACCCTTCACGTTAAACATCGATGAAATCATCCAGGTGGTTAGGGAGTATTTTCCGCATTGGCAAAACCCGGAAGAGCTCAGGCTCGACGCTGAAACCCTACATCACTTAGCCACAGTTATCAAAATGCAGAGCGAATGGGTGAAACATCGCTCTACAGCGCTCTATACTGATCCTTTTCTTTTGGAAGGAAAAATCATGCAGATTGGTAAGCAGGAAATAGTTGATATCTTCCTTCAAGCTTGGAACCCGTTGATAGAGTTTGAGCAAGTCAGTCTAAACACTTTGGCTCAGGGGCTTCTTTACTGGGAAGCATTAGTGCCCATAAGTGAAAAATGGAAAAACTTTGAAGCGGCCGAAGTCTCAAACAGCTATACAAGCCGAGAGGAGTTGATTAAGCAACGCGTCCTAAGCGACAAAGAATTCTCCGTCGAACTAAGCACGCTATGGCAAGAACTCAAGGACTGCGTAGCCATCAAAGGAAAAGAAGGCAAAGTTAACTACTGGGACTTTATTGGCGCAGACACCTACGAACAAACCGTCCAAAAAGCATTCTTAACCAGTTTTCTAGTCACTTACGGGTTTGCAACTTTGGAAATCGACCGACTGGAAGAGCTTGTTTTCATAACCCCATTCCAAAATCCAAGAATCGAACCTTTAACACAGCAGTCAGCATCCGTAGCCATCTCGGTTTCAATCGATGATTGGCGGAAATGGAAGGAGGCAAATTAGATTGAGCAAAAGAGGCGTTTACGGCAGCAAAATCAAGAAAGCAACCCAGATGCTATTCTATAAGCGGCATCAGAAACCAGGTGTCCGAGGCTCCGAACTGCACAAGGCATTGGGTTCAGACTACCCCAAAGTGCTTGACCTGCTTGAAGACTACCTCAAGCCGTTAAACCTTCAAGTTAAAACTGTTTTCGAAGAAGAAAAAACGCCCGAAAAACCAACTATTGAGGAATTGGACAAAGCAAGATTCTACGTTGCCTTGCGCGGCGACGTGGCAACAAAAGACAAACTAATCGGTTGGCGCATTGACGATTTGGCAGGGTTAGCTATAACAATTTCATTCGTGATAAGCAAAAAGGGGCAAGCACCGCGGAAAGACGTTGAAAAACTTCTCAGCGAAAAGATGCCTAACTGGAAAATCGGCTTAAACATTGAACGATATATCCGCTACGGATACCTTGGTCAAGACGATAATGGATTGGTCTATCTTGACTGGCGAACAAGAGCGGAAGTCGATCAGAAAGCACTAATCAACATGCTGCTGTTAAGTGAAACTAAAAAATCAGAAAGTTCTGAACTGCAAGGAAGAAGAGAACTAGCAGAAACGATAGAAGAAGAAAACGAGTAAAACCCACTTAGAAAATCCTTGCTCTCTTATTTACGCTAAAACCTTGCTTGGTGGGTGAGTGTAAACTTACACTATATCAAACTACGTAAACGCTGGGACGGTATGGGTCCATTGACAAAGAGAAAGAGCGAGAAAGGATAAAGCTGCAGAATAAGAGGTAAAACAACTCATCTAACTGATACTTGCGGATCTATTAGTAGAACAATTGCAATAAAGTTTAAAAGGTGCTTTTGAGTTTCTGTTTGGTTCTATCAGAGACATAAGCTCATGTGTAACATGCATAAGAGCTGTCCCATGAAAAATCATAAATCTCAATAACAGGAGGAAAAGAAATGTTGTCAAGAGACTGCGACGGATGTTCGCAAATGAAAGCATGCATTAGGCGCTTTTGCATTGTTGAAAAAGGCAATTGCGTCTATTGCCCAGACGGAACAGCCCACCTAGTAGACGGGCAATAAAACCGAACGGAAACAATTTTTACGCAAATTTTGTTATTTTTCCTTTTTTCTTCTTGTCTTATATTTTATGATTCCGACATGGGATAGACTTGTCCGTCCTTAGACTTAGACAAAAGAATTTTCCAAAAGTAATTAATGGCGGGCCCGGTGGGATTTGAACCCACGATCTCCGGCTCCGAAGGCCGACACCTTAATCCGTGCTAGGCTACGAGCCCACTCAGCAACCCGACAACACAAAGATGGGGTCGCATTAAAGTATTTACGGCAATTCTTATAAAGCAACATAATATTAAACTTGTTTCACAAAAAGCGAGGGCCGGTAGCTCAGCACGGCTGGAGCGTTCGACTGATAATCGAAAGGTCGCCGGTTCAAATCCGGCTCGGCCCACTAAGCTTTACTGCACTTATTCTCTCAGACATTTAACTTTTTCACACAACTTTCTTGCAAACCATTCAATTTGCTATCCAGCTAAACCTTTTTCAAAACCTCAACTCCGCCTTCCGGAAATAACGAGAACTCAAAAACCTTCCTAAAGGACGAAATAGGATGGACCGGGTTTGACTCTTGGAAAAGCAAGAAATTAAGCAAAAAAACTCGGGCAATTATCCGCCACATTCAGCGGTTAGTTCGACTTTTCACTTTTTCTTTTTTTGCGAGCAGTCTTAATGACAATATTCACTTCTACGCTGTCGCCTTCGAGTTCTTCATTTCCCGAGGGCTTCTCCCCTTTCTCTGAGATACTTACGGACTCCTTCTTAATCGGTTCTTTAATGATTGTGGTCTGCGTTTTTTCACCTACACCTTCTTCAATAGAACCCCTCGCCGCTGCCTCAATTTCTTCTCCCACTTTCTCCAAAGGCTCGAATATTTTCTCTGCATCCCCAGTCAAATGGTACTGAGGGTGCGGCCCAACCGTAGTAGCGTAAACTTTGGACATTACGGCACCGAAAAGAACAATCTGGTTAAGAATGTAGATCCAAAGAAGAATAATCATAAGGGACCCCGCTGCGCCTGCAATTGTTGTAACCTTGAAGGTCTGAACGTAAAAGCCGAGGATATAATTGACCACTGTGAAGGCGACTCCCGCTATTATTGACGGCAAAAAAACGTCTTCCCAATGTACTTTGTAGCTTGGAAGAATCTTGTAGATTAAAGCAAAAAGCAGAGTTGAAAGAGCAAACGACAGTAGTATTTGGGCCGCCACGAGAGAAATCAGGGTCAAAGTACTGTTTATAGAGTAGAATTTTATTGCCCGAAATAAAGCATCTGACGTTATGGTCCATGCAATAACAATTAGGCCGAGCGAAGAAACCACAAGGAACGGCCCGATTGTTTCCTTTACTCTGGTTGACAACTTTCTTGTTTTAGGCAGCTTGACTTTCCATATGACATTCATTGTGTCTCTCAGAATTGCGAAAGCGCCGATTGCTCCAGCTAAAGAGAAGCCTACGATCGTAACTGCTGCCCAAACAGAGTTGAAAGGCGATATTGCGCTTGCCAGCAACTGCTTAAATAATCCAGCTATCTCAGGTCCCGCAAGTGAGCTTATCTGCTGAAGCAACTGTTGTGTAGCTTGAGTTTGACCATAAAACAGCGCAAAAATAGTTATCACAACTAACAAAAGAGAGGGCAAGGGCAGAATGATAAAGAAAGTTAACGCAGCGGCCCGTAAAGGCACATTGTCCTCTAGCCACTCTTTGAATGAACCTACAAATAACTTGGCAAGCTCGGTTCGGTTCATAATTTACTCCAAAAAGCTCTTCAAAAAGAGTTCAGAGTTTCAAGTCTTCGGCGCGTATATTTACGTTGTGGTAAATGAGCAACCATGTAGCCCCCCAATTTTCTGGAATGGCAAGTTACCGAAGACGCAAAAAGAAATACGTGGGATATCACGCGGCGTTCTCGTTTGATAGTAGTTGCACATAGTTCATGTTTTTAGAAAAATCAAATATGAATTATTGGTTAACAAGATATAATTTGTTTAAGCCAAAATAATTATTGGTTTCGAAATAGGCGATTTGGATTGCAAAGAAAGTTTGGTTCCGGTTCAGAACCTTTGATTGAAATTTCTGCGCTTACTAAGCAGTTCGGCTCAGTTCAAGCTTTATCGGATGTGAATTTGCGAGTGATGCCGGGTGAAGTTTATGGTTTGCTGGGTCCTAACGGTGCAGGTAAAACAACGACAATCAAGACTATCCTTGGGTTGTTGGAGCCTACGTCAGGGTGGATCAAGGTTGTTGGTTTAGACCCGGCAAAGAACCCCATCGAAGTTAAATCAAAAATCGGGTACGTCGCAGAAAACCCGATAGTTTACGATTCCCTTTCTACTCGGGATTTCTTAGAGTTTGTTGCGTCCATTAGGAAAACCGACAAAGCCTCCACCAACGAATTGGTCGCTCAACTTGCGAGTGCGTTTGACATGACGCAGTACTTTGACTCGCCTATAGCCACCCTTTCATTGGGAATGAAGCAGAAAGTCGCTTTAATCGCCTCGCTTATCCATCAACCGCCTGTCCTGCTGCTTGATGAACCGCTTAACGGTTTGGATGCCAAAAGCAGCCGAATAGTAAAGGAGCTTATTGGGTTTCACGCGGAGAAAGGCGGCGCCGTCTTGTTTTCCACCCATATTATGGAGGTGGCACAGCAGGTCTGCACGAGAATCGGAATAATCTACCAAGGCAAAGTAATCGCTGAGGGCACGTTGGATGAACTCCGAAGCAAAACCGAAGGCAGCGGAGGCACACTGGAAGAAGTCTTCCTCAAGTTAACTCATGAAGAATCCGAAGTCGCCGACACTATGAGGATGCTCAGGGAGGCATTCTTCAAAAATGAAGCTAAGTGAAGCCTGGCGCCTAAGCAAGACATGTTATCGGGAGATGGTTTATCGTTCGCTTGCTGAAGAGCGGGGGCGGATGTGGTGGGGCGCCTTTGGACGCAACCGGCAAGGCAAAGAATCGCAGGATGACCTTGAATTAACCAACAGGGCGCTACGAATCGCCAAGTTTGACAAAGCCATTGTCGCTTTTTTTAACGTAGTTGTTTCGCTTGCTCCCTTTGCCTCGCTGTTCCTTGGAAGCCCAGGTTTTGGGTTAACGAGTGCGATTTCGCTTAGCCTTGCAGTAACTTTCGGGTTCACTGCGCTTTACGCGATCCAGACGCTTTCTTCGTTTATGAGCCCGGAATCTTCGGCTTTAATGTCAACTATGCCTCTGAATCGGGATGAGTTCTCATTGATAACCCTGTTTTCCTTTATCCGATCTTTCGACTACATGGTTATAGGTTCGATAATAAGCCAAGTTATGCTTGTAGCTTACCTGACTGCTTCTCCCGTAGCAACCTTAATCATGTTTGCAGCATCCACTGTTAACGCTTTGTTCGCCGTGGCTGTGGCATTGTGGTTTTCGCGGATCTTCCAGAGGAACATGCTTCGGGGAGGAAGATCCAAAGCCAACACGGTTCTCCGGTTGCTCTTTATTTTGATGTGGGGTTTGCTTCTGGTTGCGGTAGGCTTCCTGTTCAGTATTCCATGGTACATAGTGCCTAATTTGCAGAGCACTCTGCTCAGCGCCGCTCACCTGTGGAATTCGCTACTTGGTCTTCTGTATCCCTTCTCAACAGGTATTGTCATAACCGCTTTAGTTTCTAACGTAACTTTCATCACGCTGCTTGTGGCGTCTGCCGCTATGGTTGGGTATGCTTTCCTGGCGGTCTTTGCTGGCAAATGGAGCTTGGGAATGGTAAGGGCGGTATCTCAGGGTGCAGGAGTGAATATTACGCGGGTTACCGCTAAGGACTTTTCAGTTAACCCCCGAGGTCAATTGTTGGGTTACGTTGCCAAAGATCTTAAAGTGGCTTCCCGAAACCCAGCTACGGCTTTCTTCTTTGCGTTGCCTGTCCTTGAAACCGTCATTATAATCCTGCTCGACTCGAACATTGGCACACTTCGAACAGCCCTGGTACTTTCTGGTACTTCGCTTGGTGCAATCTTCGCTCTGCTTTTGCCTCTTGCCCTTCTAAGTGCTGAAGGAAAAGGATTAGAGTACACCAAAACCCTACCGATAAGCTCCCGCAGAATTGTCGTTCCCAAGGCTCTCGTGTCGACAGCAACCTATGTTCCCGTACCAATAGCTTTAGCCACTTTATCTTTGTTTAAACCTTTAACTTCGCCATCGTCACTTTTCATTCCGTTCCTGATTGTTTTACCTGTGGCTTCTGCAAGCATCTTTGAAATCAAACTTTTTCTCCGGACTGCTGCTAAAGGAAAAATCGCGTCGGTTTTTAATGACGTCGAAAAGTTAACTGTTGGAGTAGTAGTCATATTGGTTCCCGAAGTTGCCTACGTTGTGGGATTCCTTGCAACGTTTAACCATGCCTTCTCGCTTTTGGCTATGAGTGCAGTTGCGTTTGCCGAGTTTGCAGTGGCTTTCTTCGTACTCAGGCGGTCTTAGCGAAAATGTCAACTAGGGTTGCAGCGCACTGAATCCGCTATGGTTAAGCGAGGGTCAGCAAGGAGACACCACTTCGATTGTGGAAAATCTAAATTTTTCCTTTATGTTTCAGCTTTGCTATTTTCATTTGGTTCTTTTTTGGGGGGATCTTTGAGTTCAGCGGTTTTTTCGAGCGTCAGCGACCAGTTGGTGAAGCAGTCCCAGAGCAGACTCGAGCCTTCCTGGTTTTGGCTTTTGCTCATTTTGGCGCCTTCAGGTAATGGTTGAAAAACGCCAAAGCCATCGTCCATGCGTCTTCTGCTGCTTCTTTGTCGTAGCTAGGTCTGTTCTCGTTGAAGAAGGCGTGTTGCGTGCCATGGTAAATCTTCATCTGAAAAGTCTTCTTATGCAAAATCATAGCCTCAACAAGGGCAGTTACGCCACTCGTAATTCTCACATCTTCACCAGCGTAAATTCCAAAAAGGGGACAGGTGATTTTAGCGACTTCGTCTAGCGGTTTGGGGTTTGCGCCATAAAAAGGAACCACCGCTTTAAACGGGTACATGGTTGCAAGCTGATAGGAGAGTCCGCCGCCGAGGCAGAACCCCGTGATTCCAAGCTTCTCCCCCTCAACGGTTTTCAGAGTTTTAGCGTGGTTAATGCAGAAAAGAATATCTTCCGCCATGGTTTTTTCAGCTTTTTCCCGTCCAGTGAAGAAAAAGGTGACGATTTTCCTTTCGTTTTCAGAGAGACCTGCCATTAAGCTCTGGATTGCAATTGGGTCGTTGCGTTTTTCAGCCGGGATACGCCACATTAGCATCATAGCTTTCTCTATAGCTTGCTCCGTGAGGTCTTTTTCGCGGCTGAAAAGATGCGGAGCAACGGCAGTGAAGCCTTCCTGGGCATATCTGTCGCAGACACCTTTAATCTGCTGGTTCAGACCCCACGCTTCGTGTACTACGATGATTGCTGGGTATCGGGCTTCAGGTTTAGGGTAGGCGACATAAGCGGTCATGTCGAGGCCATCAGAACATTTGAAAATTATAGTTTGACTTGAAAAATCCATAAAGGTCAAATTAAACTTCCCTTAAAATGGTATTTAACTATTCCTCTAAAGAAAGTCCTAAGCAAAAGCGGCAATATTGCAAATCAATTAAAATTTGCTGTTTAATGCATTTTCTAACAATATTTTGCTCTGTTCACGTTTGCGTATAATTGGGGTCTAATTATGAAAAACTTTTTAATAACATCTTTGATTTAAGAACCATACTTAACTACGGAGAATCAGGAACATGATCTTTCAATTTATGTCGGTAACGGTGTTTTCACAGTTCAAAGAAACACTCGTTTCCCAGCGGAGCGATTTTTAATGGATCAGCCTTCACAGCAACCCGACAGTTCTGAGCCTTCGCCGCAGCCTGAACCTGTTCAAGAGCCACAGCAGCCTCAGCAACCCGAACCCACTTCGCAACCAGAACCTAATCCGTCAACCCAACAGCCTGATTCTGCCCCTCCTACTCAACAGCCTGAACAACCCCAACCCGCCCAGCAGCCAGAGCCGCCTCCACAACCGTCCACGCAGCCAGAACCCCAACATGCCCCGCAAACTTCACAGCCCCAATTCACACCTCAACCCGAGCAGCCAAAGCCCTCCAAAAGAAACCGAAGAAGCCGCCTTCTCGCAGCATCAATCATAGCAATAATCGCATTGAGCCTTTTCGCCGGTGTATTCGGCTACTGGATAGGCAACATGAACACTTCCAACAACCAATCCAACCTTCAAAAACAGATCACCAACTTGCAGAACCAGATTGCAAGCTTATCCTCCAACAGCGGCACCTCAGCTGAGGTTGTGCCCGAAAACGTCTCGCTCTCAAGTCTCTACGACCAAGTTAAAGATTCAGTGGTCGTTATAACTGATACGCAGTCAAGCACTTTTGTTGAAGGATCTGGCTTCATCGATGATCTTGATGGACGCATGGTTGTTGTAACCAACGACCACGTTATAAACACAGGAACAGGCATAAGCGTGACTTTCTCCAACGGAGACGGCTACGCCGCAACAGTTCTAGGCGCAGACAAATACGCCGATCTAGCAGTACTCTCTGTTACTGGAGCTCCCGCAAGCGAGTATCAGCCGCTTCAAATCGTTAGTTCTTCGACGCTTAGCGTAGGCCAATTTGTCGCTGCGGTGGGTAGCCCATTCGGGTTGGCTGGTTCAATGACAACAGGGATCGTTAGCGCATTGGGAAGAACCATAACGGAGACAAGCTCAGGAAACTACCCAATACCTGATGTTATCCAATTTAGCGCCCCGATTAACCCAGGCAACTCAGGGGGACCACTGCTAAATGCGGCAGGTGAAGTCGTCGGCATTAACACAGCAGGAATCGAAAACAGCCAGAACGGCGGCACCGGTCAGGGCTTAGGATTTGCCATTTCGTCAGCTACAATCCTTCGCGAAATCAACTCGCTGGTTAACAGCGGCTCCTACACAGCGTATCCGTACATGGGAGTAAGCGTGGCGGACATGAGTTATGACATCGCCGCCCAAGAAGGCTACAAAGTTACATATGGCTTGCTTGTGGAGTCGGTTGTAAGCGGAGGCCCAGCCGACAAAGCAGGACTCAAAGCCGGATCAACCCAAGCGACCATCGATGGAACCCCGATAGGCGTCGGCGGAGACATAATCATCGCCATCAACCAGGTACGCATGGTTAACCAAGACGACCTATCAACATACCTCGCAGAAAACACATTACCCAACCAAACAATCACTGTCACCATAATAAGAAACGGCCAAACACAAGACATTTCACTTACCTTAGGAACCCGCCCAGCACCAAGCTAACCAAAATCAAACGAAAACCTGGCTTCCTTCATCCTTTTCGTTTTTTATGCTTCCCAGCTTTGCAGTTGTGTGTTTGTGGTTGTTTTTGCGTTGCGGAAAATTCTGTGAATTTTTTGTTTGCGTTTTGAGTTACTTTCCTGGAATAGGGCTTTAACCAGTTGCAGGTTGATACTTTATTTGACACAAATTGACACAGAATGACATGATTTGACACAATTTGACAATATTAGACAATCTCAAAATTAAAGGAAGAATGTACACGTCTACGAAAAGCTAGAGTTTGAGTGTTTAGTTCTGTTGAAGCAGATTTTTTGGTCTTTGTGTTTTGGGTTGCTTTTTTGATTTAGGGCTTGTTTTGGTTGCAACTGGTCTCTAGAAACATCTAAAAACATCTAAAAACATCTCTGGAAGATGGTATCGAAGAAGTTGTGGAAGTGGGAGCGGATTGTGGTTTGTGTTTTTTGGCGTGGAAATTTTTCGTTTGTGGTTTGGGTTGCTTTTTGTTGGAGAAGCTTAAATCAGTTGCAGGTTGATACAAAATTTGACAATATTTGACAAAAAATGACAATTTTTGACAAAATTTGACAATTGGAAAATTAACCGCATGCCTCAACTCGAAAGGCAGCCTTTGCGCTCACCAATTTATGATGGCATGTTCCCTTAAGCAATGACCTGTTCCGTGCTTGCTTCTGCTAACTCAAACTCTGGAGACAAACTCGATTTAACCTGACTGAACATCGACAGCCGATTCTCAAAAGCTGTGACTAAATCATCTAGCAAAATATCCTGCATGTCAACAGGCAAAACCTTAATCTTGTCGCTAAACACTTCAGCCAACTTGTTCCTGAGCGCTCGTCTGCTTCTAACGTTAAGCCGCTTTGACACGTTAATCCATCCCATGACAAACAACTAATATAGAATAACACATAAATCGCTTATGCATTCAAAAATTGAATTCAAAATCAACATGAAATCCGGACCAACGAATAATCACTGAGAAGACATAACAGCCACATAACACTTCAAGTCATCCCTATCCATAAGAGAAGAAATATGCAGCGAAGTGCCATTCAGAACATCTAAAAAAGCGTTTAGCGCAAATGCTTTCTTCAACCCCGTTACAACAACTTTCCCATCTGGCTTTGTAACTCTTTTCAGCTCTTCCAAAGTTTCTTTGGGCTTAGGCATGTTCTGAAGTAATGTAAACGCAAAAACGGCTTCGAAGGAGCCCGCGTTAAACGGCAAATAATCAGCGTCTGCCTGCAACAAATAAACGTTGCTCGCCCTTTTCGCTGCACTGTTAGCTTTAAGAAGGAGTTTTCGTGAAATGTCAATTCCCACAACGATGCTTGCACAAGATGCAACTTGACTGAAAAATAGGCCCGTGCCGCATCCGACATCCAAAACACTCTTACCAGCCAACTTGACAGTTTCCAAGGCGGTAGCGTACTTCGCCCCTTGCTCCTCCCGATAACGTTCCTCGTACATGTCCGCTGTCAAATCGTACCGCTGCATTGCCCTGCGCTTATCTTTCCAGCCAGCCACCAAGGTTTCCTTCAAGAAATCTTATGTACCCAAGCACTGTCTAAAATAGTTGGCTGAAAACAACATGCAGCAACCCAGCAAACTCTCGGTCCTTTCACAGCCCACCCTGGCAGAAGCGGCAAAGTTGATTGCGAAAGCTTTCGTGCAGAGAAGAACCCTTATCGTCGTAGGTGCATGCCACGTGCACTATGAGGGGCGAGCTAGCTCGACATTAGAGCTTGGCGAACGCATGTTAATAATCAAATCAGATGGGTCGCTTCTTGTCCACCGCCCAGTCGGCTACGAACCAGTAAATTGGCAACCCGCAGGAAGCATCTTTCACGTCCAAGTCAAAGACGAAAAAGACCTGGAAATCCACGCGGTCAGACAGAAGCCAAGGGAAAACGTGAAAATCACCTTCACTAACGTCTTGATGGCTTCGGCTTTGAGCCTTGAAGATTCAGGAGAGTTTATGCTTTTTGCATCTGAAGATGATATGCATCGAGCCATCATTTTAAAGCCCGAATTATTCGAAGAAGGTTTTAAGCCGATAAGTTGGGAAAAAAAAGTGGAACCCGGATTTGTGGACATTTATGGCGAGGACAAAAACGGAAAACTCGTTATAGTGGAAGTTAAACGCAAAACTGCGTCAAAGGAAGCGGCACTGCAACTGGCAAAGTACATTGAACCCATAAAAGCCAAAGTAAACCGCGAACTGCGTGCAGTGCTGGTGGCCCCAAGCCTCGGCAAAGACGTGCAAAGGCTCCTGTCCACACTTGGCTTGGAGTACAAGGCACTAGACCCGAAAACCTGCGCTGAAGTTTTGCGGAAAACAGAAAACTCCAAACTGGAAAGCTTCTTCAACCAAGAATAACATTAACAATTAGCCGCTATGATTTTGACTACGCCAAGTTAGGGCGCTGAATGCTGAGAATACGGTGAGGCAAAGTAGGACAGCAATTTTTGCGGCTGCAAATGCTTGAACGGTCGAGGTGAGCAGGATTACGGCTGGCAAAGGTCCGAGTAGGGCGTAATAGAAGATGGCGACGGGTAGATGATAGGTATATTTGTAGTCTTTGAGGCTGCGTTTGCCAAAGTACAGTGCGGCTAGCCGGCCCATGCCAAAAGTGCATTTTTTACAATTGTAGCAGGGGCGCAGGCACCCCAAAAACTTGAGTACCCCGTAGACGCCGAAAAGCAGGATGATGAGGAATGCGGCTCCCCAAGCAATGCTGATAAGCAGAATACCCAACGAGTCGAGGATGATCCAGACAGCTAAAGCGATGTTTCCCGCGATGGTGAATTTTTTGGTGAACCCTATGGTTTCGCTGATTTGAGTCGCTCCGTGGCACCACATTGTCGAAGATCAGATAAGTAGGTTTCCACAATGTACGAGAGACTGCCTTCGGCAAAATTTCAGCTATTATCAAACATTAAAATAAAAAAAGAAAAAGGGATTGATTTTTTGGCTTCTTTAGCTTAAGGTCGTTTTCTGAGTATCAACATTACGACTACAGCGATGCCTACAATTATGACAACTATGATTGCTGCGACGCCTATCATAATGGTGTTTTCGGTGCCTGCCATGCTGATTGGTGAAGCTGTAGCGGCGGCTGTTGGTGCTGCGTTCATTATGTTGAAGCTTGTCGTGCTGGATGATGGCCAGTAACCGTTAGTGCCAGCGAAGTTAGCGTAGACCGTGTAGTTACCTGCAATGTCAGGAGTCCATGTGAGAGTGTACATACCGTTCTCGTTAGTTGTTGCCGTGCCTATTGTTCGGTAGTTGCCGTTAGAGTCCATGACCGAAATCGTCACTGGGACCCCGGTGAACGTGGTTGGCATTGGCTGCTGCTGGTAGACATAGCCCATCCACCCATACATGCTTGCGTCAGATGCAACAGGTACCCCGTTTGGAAAGTCAGAGGCTTGTTGATCTTGTTTTGTTCCAGCTGAAATGTCCATGACAGTGCCTTTGATAACAATGTTGTCTCCGAATGTTGTTACAACTGGATTAGCTGTGACTGATGTTTGGCTTGGTCCTCTGCCCACACTGTAGATTTGGTTGTTGTAGCCGTTCATGAACGTTGCAAAGCCATCTCCAACGACGTAGGCGGTTCCAGGTGAGGACCATTCGCTTGGGTAGTCTGAAAGTTGCCAAATCAATGCTCCTGTAGTAGCGTTTATAGCGGCTGTTGTTGCGCCCTTGTAAATTGGGTTGAGGATGGTGTGCTCGTCAGTGGCTAGGTATACAACTCCGTTAGCGATGGATTGTATAACGGTTGGGTAATCGCCGTATGGAGTGTTTAAGCCCGCGTAAGTGCTGTTATCTGAGCCTACTGGTCCGTTACCGTAAGTCCATAGCAGTTTTCCTGTTGTGTCACTGAAGCAGAAGGCAACGCCTGCCATTTGGCTGCTGTAGAGGTTTCCGTAGGCAAGGTTGCATAGCATTGTGTTGCCGAGGCCATAGTAATCTAAGGCTGGTTGAGATTGAGTTGGGCCCCAAATCTGGTTTCCGTTTGTCAGGCTGTAGCCTACCCATTGCATTGTTTCCTCATAGTTCAAGGTGAAGACTTTCGTTTGCCAGTCAATTGCGCCGAAGTTGACAGTGATGTTGCCTGCTGGTGGATTGTATGTTTTTGACCACAGAACTGAACCTATTGCGCCTACGGAAGAGTTAAGGTTGATGGCTAGCAGTTGGTATGGCAGTTGTGGATATCCCGTGCTGGAGCCTTTGAAGCCTGTTGGCAATCCTCCGTCTCTGACAAGCATCATGTCGCCATAATCTGTTCCAACAACTGATATTGGACATGATCCGCCTGCTGCGTAGACGCCGTTGCTCGTTCCTTGTTCAACTGCAGGTACTAGTGCGCCGGTGACGAGGTTAAGGGTGGCCTGTAGAGGCAACGTGTTTAGCCATGGGACCGAAACGTTCCAGTCATATTTGCCTGTTGGGTTAGCTAGGGATGTAACTAGACCTTGCGTGATTGTTGTGCTGGCATCAACGGTTATTTTCGAACCATAGGGGATGAAGACGCTTCCGCCATTTGGAAGAGTTCCAGTTTCGCCTGCTATTGGAATAGGTAGCGTTGGAATCATGACGCCGTTTGTTGCATTCATTACTGAAGGTGAATAGCTTCCTCCGCCTGTGTATGGGTTAATGTCGTAGGACCATAGTCTTGACATGTTCCACTCTGCCATATACCAGTTTGGACTTGCGCTTGTGCCGACATTTGTTAATACGTCTCTCAACACTTCTCCGTCGGGTCCTATTGTGCTTCCGTATGTTAGAGCCACTGCTGGCTGACCGTTTAGCATTAGACCTGTTTGCGGTGCAAAACCTGGAACGTTAGTTACGTTGAATAGGGAGATACCTGTGTATGCATCAAATACTTCCCACGTTGATGGATATCCTGTTAGACCTCCACCTATGGCGCAAACAATGTCTGGCGGCATAGTTCCATGTTGATCTGGATCCCAAAGGTTGTAAACGTAGCCGAAAGATATCGGAGGTATAGTTGTTGAAGACCAAAGTTGCTGTCCATTCATCAAGTTAACGCAAACTGTTGCTCCGCTGCTTGGACCAGTGAATGATACTGGTTTCGTGTAGAATAGGTATCCGTCTATTATTATCGGATTGTTGAATCTTGGTTGATACGAAGAACCCTCGAAGTACTGTACTCCTTGACCGTTGCCTGGATATGAACCGCCGGTGGTAAACGAGTTTCCTCCGACGACTCCGCCGAATTGCATTTGGGTTGTCCACATCAGATGTGAAGTTAGAGGTCCGACTGCGTCGCCGTGATACAGAGTGGTGCTAGTGTAGCCTGCGGGAACTGGGGAACCGGAGCCTAGCCAGTTTGACGTTATTGAGTACCATACGCTGTTTTCACCGTATATTGGGCTTTCCCAGTAAGCAGTTGGAAGCGGTGAAGTGCCTAATGCTGGTGACACCGGAGATTGCGACACTGTAAGGGTGGTTGATGCAGAGCTTGGAAGGTAAGTATCGCCTACCAATATTGAGTTCGAGTAGCCGTTACCATCTGCGCCGTAAACTTGTCCCGGGTAAGTGAAGTTGAAAGTGTATGTGCCAACCTGCGAGGCAGTAAATCCATATTCCTGGCTTGAAGTTGTGTCTACAATCACTGGCCAACTCTCTTTAGTTACATCTCCATTTGGTGCAGTAATTGTAAGCTGGTAGTTGTGGAATCTCCAGTTGTTTGACATCAAGGCTGCGCTGGCTGTTGCGCCGTTTGTTCCTACAGTAGCGGTTGATCCGCCGGCGGCTCCGTAAACTTCGTCAAGCCACATGTAAACTTGTATTGTCTGGCCAACGCCGATAGGGTTAGGAAACGCATAGATGTACGCATAGGTTGGAATGTTCCATGCTGGCGTGTGAGCGTTAACTGCTGGTACTGTTGCTATCGAAGCTGTCATTGAAATTGCAAAGAGTATTGCGAGTGCTAGAGCTAAAATTTTGTTTGTTTTTTTCATTTTTCTCTTTCTTCCTTAAATCATATTACACGCGATGGTGTAGGTTCACAATTGAGTAAGTTTAGATTTAACAGCTTGTAGGTGGAAGGTGCACTTACAACAAAGTTTATGAACAAAACACACTATATCTGAAAGCGGTGCTTCCGAGGAATTAAAGTGAAGGATTCCGACGAATACATTTCTACTTTATCTGAACTAGGGTTGAGTGTTTCGCAGGCAAAAATTTATTTGGCTTTGGCAAAATCAAGGAGTCTCAAAGCACATGAAATATCCTCAATCTCAGGAATTACCAGACCAGATGTTTACCGTGTTCTAGTCCAATTAGAGAAAGCAGGATTTGTTGAAAGAACAATATCAAAGCCAGAAAAGTTCCATGCAATATCTGTGGAGAAGTGTATCGCCGAACTAATGCAAAAAAGATTAATGAAAACTGCTGAACTTCAGAAGAGAGCTCTCACATTAACCCAAAACTTCAAGCGGGCCCCAGAAAAAGATGAAATATCTGAGGGACCCCAGTTCAAGCTTATTCCAAGCAGGAGCGCTGTGTACGCTAGAGCTGAAAAAATGATCAGAAGCGTCGAAAACACCATCTGTTTTATGGCGTTGAGAAGAAGAATGATAGCTTGGGTCTCAAGTTACTCACCTCTTTTGGAAGACGCGCTAACACGAAAAGTGGATTTCAGAATCATCATTCCAAAGCCTGAAGCAAACGAGCGCTTGGGAGAACCACTTGAAGCCTTAATGAAATACCCGAATTTTGACCTAAGAGTATGTTCAGGACCTCCCGACGTAGGTTTTAGCGTTTGGGATCGAAAAGAAATTCTACTCAGCACGTCCGCGGAAGATACTCCTTTCCCTCAACCCACTCTTTGGTCCAACAACAAAGCTGCCGTTGATCTAGCTCAAGATTATTTTGATTTAATGTGGGAAAAAGCCCAGAAAATAACCGCTAAAAAGAAAAATACTCGCAAGTTGACCTCGACACTTGTAACTGAGCCGCAAAATAGGTCAGTTCAAAGCCTTAATTAGCAGACGTGCCAAAGCACCTCAACGGAAGTTCAGATTTCCTCTGAAAAGTGAGCGCTAACCTTTTATTCAATTCTCGTTTAAACTATCATGCCTGCGGAGTTTGCCAGTTTGGATTTCATCTCGGAACTAACAAGAGCTTTCGTAGCATTATTCATAATCGTTGACCCATTCGGCAACATCCCTATCTTCGTGGGCCTAACAGAAAACATCACAGACGCCCAAAGAAAAAAAACCTACAACACCGCCATCCTAGTCGGCTTCGCGCTGCTTCTGGTCTTCTCGTTTACAGGTCAAGAAATTCTATCACTTTTTGGGCTGTCGATCTACAGTTTTGAGGTTGCAGGCGGCATCTTACTCTTAATCATCGCCATCAGGATTTTGATTTCTGGCTTTCATGAAAACACCGAATCTCCATTGCTATTCCTCTGCTTGTGGGACCAGGAGCCATCACAACAACCATATTTAACCTTCAATCCTACGGCACTATCATAACGATCGCGGCAGTTGTCATTGTTCTGGCGCTCACATGGGTTATTCTTCGGTTCATAAACGGTTTCTATAAGGTTTTAGGCAAGACAGGCGCCATAGTCATCGCTAGGGTTATGGCTTTGCTTATCGCCGCAATCGCAGTCCAGTACATTCTTACAGGCGTAACCCACTTCATCGCTTGAATTCGTGTTCATTGAAAATTCACGGGATAGCGGTGGGAGTTTTTGGTGATTTTACTGTTTAGGTGTTGTACTCTTGCATCTACGCGTATTAAATCTTAAATGTTTATATACACTATAGACGCACATCTTATTTCAAATCAATATCAGCAATTAACAAGGTATAACTGTAAAAGAAGCCTAAGATGGTTTAGAAGGAAAAACTGATGGCAGGTTCACTCTCAGAAAATCAAGAAACAGAAAGAATTTACTTAAACTTGGAAGACACAAGCAGCAGTCCCTTCAATTCCATAACAGGAAAAGAAGCTCGAAAAGAAAATAGCCTCAAACTAAGTCATGAGTGTCAGGAGCAGTTTGATAACGTTTTAGTTCAAGCGATTGATGAGGTTTTGGCATCGCTAGGTGAGCCAGTCAAGAACGCATTTTATCAGCACTTAGAAGTGGATTTTAATATACCAAAAAAAGATATTCCTAAAAACATTGCAAAATTCTGCAGCATAATCCACAAGATCTTTGGTTTGGGCGCATGCCGCCTCGAACGCAAGTTCATGCAAAACCTTAATTCCAAAGTGCAAGCAAACGTGGAGTGGCCTGAATGTGAGTGGTCACTTTCAAAATGGATTATCATGGACACATCGTTTGAAGAAAACATAAACAACATACGCAAAAACTACGAATCATCTGGGCTAAAAACAGTTATATAAAGACGGATTCGCCCAAATTCCATTGAGCCGATTTTCTTATTTTCCCAATACAGTCTACTAATTTTGAAGCCTTTATTTTAGTTTGACAATTTCTTGTTCAATATTGTTTAAATGACGAAAAACAAGGCAAGTTAATAGTTATTGGATTTTTGTATTCTCGAGTGTTTATTGGATTCAGCGACTAGGTTACAGACTAACTTAGTTTTTCGGTTTTTTCCCCAAATCAGTTATTTTTCCTAACTTGTCGATAAACGAGCTCTTTGAGCCTTTTTGGTTTTTCATTTTTTCCTTCATTTCAGCTTCAATTAGCTTCATTTCTATTTTCGATTCAATTTGGGATTTTATTTTTTCTATTACCTCTTTTTCTTCAGCGGATCCTTCTATCAACAGAATTTCGTGTCCCTGTGCGATTTTTTTAGCTGTTTCGTTTATGGCAGGCATAGCGACAAAAATCGGGATGTCAACCTTCACTTCGGACGTTTTGTAGATGTAGAGGATTAGCGGTGAGGAAGAAACTTCAGGTTCGCTAACTGCATGATCGAGAGCTATAATCATATCTTGACCTTTGACTTGTTTCTTAGCGATGAGGCTGAAGTGATGTTGCATTCCACTTTTTTCGCCCATTGCAAGTCCGGGTATTTC
>JBEKVK010000009.1:0-34196 GCA_049514075.1 Bathyarchaeia archaeon
CCTGTTGCTTTTAGCAGTTTGACGACGAAGTCCATATCGGTTTTCCATTTTGTGCCTATGCCTTGAATTTTTGGGAAGATGTAGAATGCTCCTTCAGGTTTAGTTGTGCTTATGCCTTCGATTTCGTTGAGACGCTTCCACGCGAAGTCGCGCCGCTGCCTCAGTCGATCAACCGTGTCCTTCACCAAATCCTGTGGTCCATTGAGCGCGGCGTTCGCTGCAATCTGCACAGGCGTATTGGCGCAGATCCGTATTCGGCACTCTTTCTCAACACCTTCTTTAAGCGCATTGAGTTTTTCGCCTTCTCCTTTGAAGTACATGTAGCCAAGTCGCAGGCCCGTCATCTGATAGACTTTGCTGAAACCGTTTAATCCGACAACCGGCACATCTTTTGAGAGATAGGCTGCGCTGACGAATTCTTTTTCGTAGGTTAGCTGGTCGTAAATTTCATCTGATAGAACCGGCAAATCATGTTCGCCGGCGATGTCCAAAATCTCCTTAACCATCTTCCTGTCATAAACCGAACCCGTCGGGTTGTTTGGGTTAATTATCACGATGGCGCGGGTTTTCTTGCTTATTTTTTTGCGCAGGTCATCGATGTTGGGGTGCCAGCATTCCTTTTCGATTGTCTCATACGAGATGGGTGTACCGTCGAAAAACCTTGTGTATGAAATGTATGGTGGGTAGGTTGGGCCTGGGAAAAGAATTTCATCGCCTTTTTCCACTAAGGCGCCGAGAATCATTTGGATTCCTTCGGAAATTCCCTCGGTTATCAACACCTTATCAGCTGTGATGTCTACGTTGTTAACTTTTTTCTCTTTCCTAACGATGGCTTCCCGAAGATCAAGCCTTCCTTCCGAAGGTGAATAATAATTTTCGTCTCTTTGAACGGCCGCACAGAGGGCGTCTTTGACGTTCTGGGGGGTTTTGAAGTCGAATGCTGCGGGGTCGCCGATGTTTAAGTAAAAGATTTTTCTGTTGTCTTTTACCAACTGCGTTGTGTGTTCTATTACGTCGCGTATCGCATATTCAATGTTTGAAGCTCTGCTCGTGACTTTGACGCCCATTTTTACGTTACCTGTCATCCAAACACTTACAACGAAAAAAATAAAGGTTCCTAGAATGATGCGAAGACTTGCAAGCCTCTTTTCGCGGCTAGCGAATCCGTGAAGTTTTAAGCTAACTATGGCTTCTTTTCGATTATTTCCGTCTCAGTGGAAACTGTACATATTGAACATATTTTTATGCTCGATTTCCTCTTCAATACCAAGTGACTTCTGATGACGAAAGTGTTTGGTTGGACAGGATCCTTTCTAAATTTGGATTTGACCAAACGTAAAGCCATCCCCGAGCAATATGATGAGGCTTTAGCTTTGAATTTTCTGGGCGGTCGGGGCTTCGCGGTCAAAATCCTCTGGGACCGAATCAAACAAGGAACGGATCCTTTCTCTCCTGAAAACAAAATCGTTTTCGCCATGGGTCCATTGACTGCCATCGGTTTACCCAACAGCGGCAAGCTTGTAGTTGCGTCAAAAAGCCCCTTGACGGGAGGTTACGGAGATGGAAACATAGGAAGCTGGGCAGCAGTCCACATTCGCAAAGCGGGTTACGACGCAATTATCGTTGGAGGTAAAGCTGAAAAGCCAACCTTTGCTTACATTAAAGACGGAATCGTAGAGTTTCTTGACGCCGAAGACCTTTGGGGTTTGAGTTCATTTGAGGCGGAGGCCCAATTGAGAAAAACGTATGGGCGCTTGGCAGGTATAGTTTCAATTGGGCAAGGTGGGGAGAACCAAGTAAAGTTCGCTACTGTTGTTTCTCAGGAGGGACGCTCTGGTGGTCGGCCTGGAATGGGCGCTGTCATGGGCTCCAAAAACTTGAAAGCTATAGTAGTCGAAGGCACGGCACAAGTACCTTTGGCTGATTCTGACGGCATGAAGAAGCTGGCAGCCGACGGCTACCGCGAAGTTCTTGCTAAGCCCCTTTATGTTTTCTGGAAGCGACAGGGAACAATGTCGACTGTGGAGTGGTCACAAGAAAATAGTGCACTGCCTACCCGCAACTATAGCCAAGCCATCTTTGAAAAAGCTGAAGACATCGGAGGCTTCGCTATGGAAAAAATCAAGGTTTCCAACCGAGGCTGTCCCCAATGTAACATGACATGTGGGAACGTTGTCAAAGACAGTGAAGGAAATGATACTGAGCTGGATTATGAAAACGTCGTCATGCTGGGATCAAACATCGGCTTGGGAAATCTGTCGCAAATCTCAACTATCAACCGTTTGGCCGATCAGTTCGGGTTGGACAGCATCTCACTTGGGAACGTTATCGGCTTTGCGATGGAAGCTTCAGAGAAAGGTCTGATCAAGGAAAAGATTGATTGGGGCGACTTCGAGAAAATTAAAGGTCTCATACACGATATCGCTTTCAAGCGTGGTTTGGGAGGGGTCTTAGCAGACGGAGTCCGTGCTGCCTCCAAAACAGTCGGCAACGGTTCATGCGACTGGGCTATGCATGTTAAAGGCTTAGAAGTTTCCGCTTATGACTGCCACGCAGCGCCATGCATGGCTTTAGCCTATGGTACCAGCTCCATCGGCGCCCACCATAAAGATGCTTGGGTTATTACTTGGGAAATAAAAATTGGGCGATCAAGCTACGATCCGGTGAAAGTCGATCACCTTATCGAAACCCAACTTATCCGCGGGGGATTATTCGAAGCCTTAACCGTTTGCCGTTTCCCTTACAACTCTCTCGGTTTCGAGCTTGAATGGTACCAGCGGTACTTGAAGGCGGTCACAGGAAAGGATTTTTCGTTTGAGGAGCTGAACCTGATTAGCGAGAGAATTTTGACTTTGATTCGTGCATTTTGGGTACGCGAATATGGAAAAAATTGGAGTAGAAACTTGGACGTCCCACCTAAGCGGTGGTTTAATGAACCCTTGACTGAAGGCACACTGAAAGGCTCCAAGCTTGACTTAGGTAAATACAATGGCATGCTTGACACTTATTACGCGAAAAAAGGATGGGACGAAAATGGGGTTCCAACGGGGTCTACTATGGAACGACTTGGTTTAGCCCAGGAAGCCAAGCAAATCAAAGCAGTGGAGCCTTTGATCAATATGACCGTGCAAAGTAAACAGTATCCTTAGCCTTCTGCCCGCAGTAAATGCAACCTGTTTTCGGTTCTTCTTTTTCGAACGGCAAAACCCTTATGGTTGCACCAGTTTCCTCCTTGATTTTTGCTTCGCATTCAACGCTGCCGCACCAAGCAGCCTTTAAGAAGCCGCCTTTGTCGCAAAGCACCTTTTTGAACTCCTCGTAGTTGTTTACAATGCTTGTTTTTTCTTGCATTGATGCTTTTGCTTTTGCAAACAGGTTTTCTTGAATTTCCTGCAGAAGCTTTTCCGCTGCTGCTGGAATGTCTTCTTCTTTTACTGGAGCTTTTTGGCCGTTATCTCTTCTAACCATAACCGCTTGTCCCTGTTTGAGGTCCCGTGGGCCAATCTCCACTCTGACTGGCACACCTTTGAGTTCCCATTGATGAAACTTCCATCCCGGCGTGTACTCTTCTCGGTCGTCAAGAACGACGCTGAAGCCCTTAGCTTTGAGGGTGTCCGCGATTTCTTTAGCTTTCGCAATTACCAAGGCTGCTTCGGGGCCTTTGAAGGGAATTGGAACAACTACAACTTGAATCGGCGCCACTTTGGGCGGAAAAACCAATCCCTTGTCGTCGCCGTGAACCATAACCATCGCGCCGATGAGCCGAGTGCTGATGCCCCAGCTTGTTTGCCAAACATAATGGTCCAATTTGTCCTCGCCTATGTACTTGACATCAAAGACTTTGCCGAAGTTCTGTCCAAGGTTGTGGCTGGTTCCCATCTGCAACGCTTTGCCGTCAGGCATCATTGCCTCTAACGATGTCGTATAGACTGCTCCTGCAAACTTTTCGCTGTCGCTCTTGACGCCTGCGATGACTGGGATGGCAAGATAGTTCTCCATTATGTTCCTGTACTCGCCCAGAGCGTACATGACTTCTGCTTCGGCTTCCTCTTTAGAAGCGTGGGCTGTGTGGCCTTCTTGCCAGAGGAATTCTCTGGTACGAAGGAAAAGCCGGGTGGATTTTGTTTCCCACCTCACAATGTTGCACCACTGATTAATTTTGACCGGCAGATCGCGCCAACTGCGGATCCATTTGGAAAATGTGGCGTACATAATGGTTTCGCTAGTGGGTCTAATGGCTACCCTCTCTTCAAGCTCGCTGTCCCCACCTTGGCTAATCCAAGCGACTTCAGGCGTGAAACCTGCAAAATGTGCAGCCTCTTTCTTAAGCAAGCTTTCAGGAATAAACATTGGAAAGTACACGTTACGGTGACCCGACGCCTTTATTCTTTGGTTGAATGTTTCCTGAATTTTCTCCCAAATCGCGTAGGCATCCTCGCGGATTATCATGCAGCCCTTAACAGGTGCGTAATCTGCCAACCCCGCTTTCAAAATGACTTCAACATACCATTCAGAGAAGTCTTCACTTTTCTTAACCGTAACTCCAGTATCCGACATGGCTCTTTCTCTTCTTTGCTGTCTTTACGCCTACAGAATATAAAACCGTAACGGAGTCAACACAAAGAAAGATCAAGAAATTTGGAAAAACCGCGTTTTCAGCGGCGGTTTTCTCTTTTTGGGTAGTCTTTACATTCGTATATTCGCAGTTGTCTCTGAGGTTCAATGCGGCATCTTTTGCGTGCGTTCTTACGTCTTATCAGAGGGGCAAACCCAAAGAAGGGGCATTTGTTGCAAAGTGTACTCGTGCATTGTTCCTCCGGTTACCGTGTCATCATTCTTCTGAACAGCGGAACCGCGATTGCGATCATGATTGCGCCGAATGCTATCAGGATTATCAGATCTGTAGAGATATCGCCTACTCCAGCGCCCAGCACCATGACTTTTCGCATGGCATCAGCAGCATAGGTTAACGGAAGGAATTTTGCTATATCCTGCATGTACCAAGGCATCTGCTGAAGGGGGAACATCACGCCGCTTAGGAACATCATTGGAAACATTAGTGTCATCATCATCATTTGCGCTGTCTCCTGATCCTTAGCGAGAGACGTCAAGACGATACCTAAGCCGACGAATGAGAATACTCCTAGCAGTAGCAATGCCGCTACAAGGATCATGCTTCCATGGATCACAACGCCGAATATCCCTAAAGCCAAAGCCATTACTATGACACCTTGGATTAACCCACGACCAGTCTGGCCTAAAGCTTTTCCCAGGATGATAGATAACCGGTTGATTGGAGCAACCATCATGCCGTCCATTGTGCCGACTTCCCTCTCTTGAGATATCGCAACCGGCAGCCCTGTCATGACGCTCATCATGACTGTCAACATTACCATTCCAGGCGCAATGAAGCTAAAGTAACTTGAGTTCGCAGGAGGAGGAACAGTGTAAGGTTGGACTATGGCAAGAGAATTGTTCGCTGTTACATTTGCAGATAGACTTCGGACTTCTTGCTTTGCAAGTTGAGTGCCCAAATTGTTAATTTCATCAGAGACAGCTGCCTGCAATTCAGATGATACGGTTGGGTTAGACTGGTCGGTTATTACGATCAGCGTTCCCTGTTCTCCGTTCATGACGCTTTCCGAGAAATTGCTAGGTATGACTACGGCGCCATCTAATGTGCCTTTTTGAATCTCGCTTTTGACGTTAGCTATACTTGAACTTGTAGACAATGTTAGCATGTGCGTTTGATTGTTTATCATCTGAAAACCCGTGATGAAAGTTTGGCTCGGAATAGTATTGTTGTTAAAGCCTGAATCTTGATTCACCAAACCGAAAGGCATGCTGTTTGGCGTGGCGTTGCCGGATGGATAAATAAAGCCAACCATAACCATCATAAACAGAGGCATAACTATGAGTAGAACCAAACCTAATCGGTTTCTAAATAGTTCAGTTAAATCTTTCCACGCGATTCTGGCAGTATGGGATAACAGAGATTTTGCAGTCATGTTTATCACCTAATCCTGCTTGAGGCTTCCTGCCCAAAACGCTTATGTTCCATAGGTATTTTCTGGTCAGCGCTGTCTCTTACTTGATGGCCCGTTATATGCAAGAAAACGTCTTCAAGGGTTGGCTGCATGTTTTCCATGGAATTTATCTTTCCCCCCTCAGCTCTCACTGAGTCGATTACCGAGTCGAAAGCTTCTTGACCGTGACTAATAATCCTTAAACGCATAGAGTTTTCTTGAGTAACCGCGTCCACGCATCCGCAAGAGTTGATTGCCTCAATAATTTGAGGTGTTAGGTTTCCGATCTCCAGTTTTAATATTGTTGTATCCGCTCCTGAGATTGTTTTTTTCAAGTTTGTCGAAGTGTCCAGCGCCACTATCTTGGCGTGATCCATTATGCCGATTCGATCGCATAACAGATCGGCATCAACCATCATATGAGTTGTTACGATTATTGTGGTGCCGTTTTCCCTGTTGAGCTTTTTGACGAATTCGCGAATCTCAACCGAAGACTGGGGATCTAATCCCAAAGTGGGTTCATCCAAAAATAGCACTTTCGGCGTATTCAACAGCGCCCGAACCACGTTCATCCGCTGCCTCATGCCTGTAGAGAAAGTTCCAACTTGACTGTTCTTCCATTTTGAAAGTTGAACCAGTTCAAGCAACTCATCGATTCTTTTGTTTAGGGCGTCTTTGGGTAGATTGAACAGACTTCCGAAGAAAACCAAGTTCTCTCTAGCCGTTAAACGATTGTACATAATCATTTTTTCAGAAACTATGCCAATAAGTTTCCTGACTTCCGTGTCCTGCTTGACTATGTCATGGCCGCCAATAATCGCGGTGCCTTCTGTGGGTCTAGCCAACGTTGAGAGCATTCGTAGGGTTGTGCTTTTGCCTGCGCCGTTTGGACCTAGTAAACCAAAAATTTCGCCGCGCTTTACGTCGAATGAGATTTTGTCTACTGCGGTGAATTCGCCGAATTTTTTAGTTAGGTTTCTTACTTCGATTATTGAGTCATTTGACATTCTGACTCCTCCATAGTTGAATATTATTCACTGCAATATATTGCGGTAAAATATAAGTATTACCCAAATATACTATAGAACCGAAGAATAATGACCTCGGAAACTGAAGAAAAGACAACTGAAAACTGGCTTAAAGAAGCGCAGAAAGGCTACATTCGAATGGGCGTCCTAATTCTACTCAGTAAAAAACCATCCCACGGATACGAAATCATGAAGGAAATAAACAGCCGAACCCGAGGCTTCTGGCAGCCAACTCCCGGCGGCGTGTACCCCATCCTGCGGGACTTGGAAAAATGTGGATACGTTAAGGGTCAATGGCAAACCCTGAAAAACCGCAGGCTAAAAGTCTATGAAATCACGAAGGCAGGCGACCTTATTTTGAGGCGAGCCATCGTGAAGCAAGCTGAAATTTCAGATAACATCGGTAATCTTTTCCGAGAATTTGCACGAGACGTCCTTAACGTCGAGAACGCAAACAAATCCATGCCAAACCTACCTTCATTCTTCACCCCATTCTTGGAGGACAATCCGTACAGTGAAGAAAACCTAAAACACCTCGAGCATGAGCGCCAGCACACGTACGAATCGCTTAAGTCTATGCAGGAAAAGTTAAGGAAAATTGATGCTAGGCTAAGAGAAATCAGGAAGCAATCCCAAAACGGCTCTTCTCCTGTGCCTTAAGAATGAGTCCTCGACATGTTCGGCATATGAAGATTCATGACCTGGAAACGGCTGACTTGTTGGTGTAAACAATTAAATGTGTGACCTAGATATTTGCTACGTTAGAAGTGACCTGAATGTTCCGCGTAAGAGTTAACAAAATTGAGTCAAATCGCGACTTGGACGGCAACCTTGGAAAAAGGATCGAGCTGCTGGAAGAGAGAGAACTCAATCCATATGTACTAAGACCCCAATCTGACGAAGCTAAAATGGCCCAGGACATAATGCAAGCCCTGCAACAGCAAATGCCCTTCCTGCCTCAGAAAACCCAGCTTGCCACGCCTAAAATCATTCTGTTCCTGACTGAACAGGAATATGACAGTTTAGGAATAAGCTTTGACGTGAACCAAGTCTATGAAGTGGCACTGCAAAACCAAGCGATTAGCTTTAGGAAGGTTTAAGAATTTCTTTTCTCATCTGCCGCAGGGCAACGTGCTTAGGGTGAAAAGACAAAACAAAAATCATGCTTCTCAACGCCGAGCTTATCTCGTCTAAACCAGCTATTTTCCCTTCATCACAGTAGAGTGGAATTGGCTCCTCTTCGCCGTCTTCATAATAAACACAAATCGGCGCTTCGCCCGCGTGAAGCTTAACTAATTCAAAGTTTAGGTTTAATCGTTTGGCCGTTTGCTGTGTGGCAGTTCTAACTGACTCCAACCGTTTCCGGTGTGGATCGCCATTTGAGGCGTAAATCATCAACTTCCCGTTGTTTTCTTTGAACATAAAACAGTCTCCAGCATTCATTCCACCTAAACTTCTTTTAAAGAAAGCCATGAAGCGACTGTTTAGAGTAGGGGAGGGTTGACTGAAAGTGAAGGTTTGAGCCACTTGTTGCTGTGGAGTGTCACCAACATTTGCTTAAATGAATCGGAAAGTTCCCTTCTTTGTGTGAGGTGAAAATATGGTTATTGGCGAAAAACTATGGGAAGGCAAAGGGAAAAGTGGCGCAGGCTTCATAAAATCAGTTGGAATGGACGGCGTTGTTCAAGTCTTTACCTTTACAGCGCAAATGATGGGCATGGGCAAAGCTAAAGGCGTAGACTGCAACCTCAACGTGACAGGCAAGAGCATGACGCCTCCTAAAGGCATCGGTTGGTCGAAAGATCAGGGAATGCTCATGACGATGACTGGCGATATGGGTATAGTAAAAGGAGTTAGCATGATGAAGATGGAGATGGGTAAGAACCCGACTGCCGTAGGTTTGTGGACCTTCATGACGATGTCAGAAAAACTAGGCTGGCTCAACAACACAATTACTGTTGTCACTTTTGAAGCGACTGACCCAATGTGGACCGAAATGAACATTGCAATCTGGGAATGGAAGTAAACTACAGAGCTGGTTTTGATGCAGGAAGACCATTGGCAGATGCCTGATTGGTGGTGCCGTGAAAGCCGCCCAACCAATGACGAAACGTACTTTGAGAACATGTGCCGAGTGATTTTTCAAGAAGGATTAAACTGGCATGTAATCGACAATAAGTGGCAAACAACACGGAAGGCTTTTTCGAATTTTGACATAAACAAAGTTGCATGCTTCACAGCAACAGACGTTGAACGCCTCCTAAAGGATGAAGGAATAGTGCGGAACCGATCCAAAGTCGAAGCAATCATATATAACGCCCAAGGATTCAAAGCCATAAAAGAACACTTTGGATCTTTCCAAGCATACATAGACAGCTTGGACAAATCTAACAACTACGACGCCGCCGTCAAAGACCTAACAAGCAAATTCAAACATATAGGCGGCACCCTCAGCTAGCCTTTTCTTATACACCGTAGGCGAAAAAATCAAAGCCTGGTAAAACAATGTTCTTTTTCTTTTTTTCTTGATTAGATTATTAAATTGGGGCGAAACATTGTAATTTGAAATTCATGACGAACGTTAGGGCGCATGTGTTTGTTACCGGCTTGGTTCAAGGGGTTTTCTTCAGACAAAAAACTAAGCAGCAGGCAGAAAACCATGGAGTTCGGGGCTGGGTTCACAACTTGGAAGATGGGCGGGTGGAAGCGGTTTTTGAAGGCGAAGAAGTCGACGTAAACGCGCTTGTGGATTTCTGCAGGAATGGTCCGAGGGGAGCTCAAGTAACGAACGTCGAAGTTGAATTCGAGATGTTTTTAGGTGAATTTCAAAATTTTAAAGTTACATATTAACCATTCAAAAGTTAGAATAGATTTTTTGTTCGCTGGGTCAATTTAGGCTTTTTTCTTGGGTACTCTGAAATGTGATTCTTTGCCTGCGCTGATATATTCTCCTCCCATGCCTCTGACGGCCGACGCGATTTTCGCAAATTTTTCGGAGCCAAGGAAACCCATCAGTTTGATTATTATGAAGTCGCCTTTTTCCTCAAATCCTAACAGGCTTTCTAATTCCTCGGGAAAAGACATGCGGATATCATCAAGCGTTCGCAGTTTTTGCCCTGTCGCAGGCGCAGTTGGGGGCGGCGCCGTTTGTGTAAGTGACACTGGATGGCTATTCTGGCCTGTTGCAAGAGACTTTAGCGATGTGGAAACCGATTTTAATTCTTCAGAAACCTTGGCTAATTTATTTGTCAGCTCCTCCACTTTGCCAACGAGTTCAATTAGCTTTTCTTTCTCAGTGCTCAACTATAACGCTCCCCTTTAAACTCCTAAATAATCCCAAGACGCTTATTAATTGTTTGCAACCTCAAACTACAGCTTAGGTTCGACAGGAAAACAGGCATGATTGAAATTGATGGAAGCCAAAAAAGCGGCAGCGGCACTATCCTTCGTCTCTCAGTAGCCTTAGCAGCCATCGCAAAGCAGCCCCTTCACATTTTCAACATTAGGCAAAGCCGTCCCCAACCAGGCTTGAAGCCTCAGCATCTTGAAGCGGTGCTCACTGCTGCCAAACTATGCAACGCCAAAGTGCAGGGGGCCGTTTTGGGTTCAAGAGAGCTCTGGTTTACACCTCAGCAAATAAGGGGCGGCAACATAAAAGCAGTAATCGAGACGGCTGGAAGCATCCCGATGCTGCTTTTGGCCGTTTTACCCATCTGCTTGTTCGCCGACATTCCCGTTCATTTGCATGTGGCTAAAGGGGGAACAGACACTACTCACGCTCCAACCATCAACTACATGCAACGTGTTCTTTTGCCGACACTGGCAAGAATGGGGATTGACGCTGAAATAACCGTTCAGAAATACGGTTACTACCCGAAGGGAATGGGTGAAGCCACTTTGGTCGTCAAACCCAACAGAGCTTTAAAGCCTCTTGTCTTGGAGAATTTCGGTAAGTTGAAGTGTGTAGGTGGTGTTTCCGTGTGCACTTTTTTGGCTGACCGGCGGGTTGCGGAGCGGCAGGCAAAGGCAGCGGAGGAAGACCTCTCGCGAAACGGCTTCATTGCAGATATTCAAATCATCAATGATGAGTCGAACCCCTTCCAAAAGGGTAGCTCAATCGTTCTATGGGCTGAAACCGACAATGGTCTACTTATGGGCGCTGACGCCATTGGTCAACTGCGCAAAACGGCAGAGGCTGTCGGACTGGAAGCCGCGGAAAAACTCGTTAAAGAGCTGAATTCGACACCAACCGTCGATGTTTTCTTGGCCGATATGCTGATTCCATACATGGCGTTGGCACAGGGTAAATCAGCTTTCCTTGTCCGAGCAATAACTGAACACATTGAGGCCAACATTTGGTTGATGGAAAAAATATTAAACGTTAAATTCATTGTTCAAAAAGTAAACCACCTGTTTAGGATAGAGAGAAGTTGCTGATGCCATGCAGAAAAAAGCCTTTTGCATAAAAGTTTCGAAGAAACAGGGTGAAACAGCATTAGAATTTGCCAACAAACTTGGAGTTCTGGATAAGTCATTGAAGATTGAACGGGACGAGACGAACCTATGCATTCCTCTGGTTCGCTCGCTCGAAGAAAAAGAGTTAGCGACTTTGAAGCGTCAAGTGGCGGAATCTCTTGTGGAGATGGGAGTTTTCATCCAAAAGCAGCCAGCCGTAGTCACTCTAACGCAAAATCTTGAAACAAAGTTGCCACCTCATCTCCTGGCTATTCTTCCTCAAGCCTTAGACATCGTGGGTGATATTGCTGTTATCGAAATCCAAAACGAACTCAAAACTTACGAGAAGACTATTGGCGAAGCTATCCTGAAAACCCACAAAAACATCAAGACTGTTCTTGCAAAGGCAGGTTCAGTAAGTGGGACTTTTAGAGTGCGAATGTACGATTTCATAGCTGGAGAACAAAAAACCACGACCACACATCGGGAATTCGGATGCCAATACCGCGTTGATTTGGCGAAAGCGTATTTTTCGCCCAGGCTTTCCAGTGAGCATATGCGAGTGGCTTCAATCGTGCATGAGGGAGAAACTGTGGTGGATTTGTTCGCTGGGGTCGGACCATTCTCGGTGCTGATAGGAAAAAAGAACCTAGACGTTCGGGTCTTCGCTGCCGATATCAATCCAGAAGCCGTTGAGCTTTTAAAAGTTAATGTGAGGCTTAACAGGGTTGAAAATCGGGTTTTCCCAGTTTTAGGGGATGCACGACAGCTCGCAGCTAGCAGACTTAGTGGTTCAGCTGATAGGGTTATAATGAATCTCCCTGAAACTGCTATCGAGTTCGTGGATGCCGCATGCCAAGTCGTTAAGCCCATGGGTGGGGTAATCCATTTCTACGGCTTTGTCCGTTCACCCGACTCGGCGGAAAACCTAAAACTTCGTTTCTCCAACGTCGTTAAGAAAGCAGGAAGAAAAGTGGAGACTTTTCTCTGTGTCAAAAACGTACGCGAAACCGCACCCTACGAAAGCCAGATCGTTTTGGACGCTAAAATCAGTTAGACTCTAACGATCAGGGTTATCTTAATTTTCTGTTGTGGTTTTTTGAGTTTTTCAATAAATTCTCTTGAAAGTTCGTTGGATGATTTGTCAGCGTGGATTGCCAAGGTTCGGTCTGAAATGTAGTCGCTTTTTCTAATCACTATGTCGGTCGGGTTGGTTAAAGCCAGTTTGGGGGAGCCAGAGGCGTTGATTTGCTGGGTTGAGCCGTCAGCTTCGATTATTACTGTCAGTTTGGCGTTTGGTTTTTTCAATTTTTCTTTGAATTCCAAGCTCAATTCTGTCGCAGCTTTGTCAGCTCCTACGGCGACTATGCAGTCTCCCGTTATAGAAAGATGAGTCTCTTTTGTAAACATCAAAGTTGACGGGTGAACGGCTTGAATGTTCCCGTTCCCAAAAGCGTTAATTGTCTCTTTTGATTCTTTAAAACTCAATTATTCATTGACCTCTATAGAATCGACTTTGCCATCTCCGTCCAAATCGAAACCCTGAATTACAACCGCGAACTTGTCCTGCCCCTTGTATTTCTGCAGGGTTTTCTTCCAGAAGTTAGTCAAAGCCAAAACACAGGCTTTTGTTCCAACAGCTTTGTTGCCTGCCAAGATAATGATGCGTTTGGTGTTGTCCCATGGGTTGGCGATTTTGGCAATTAGTCCTGAAACGTCGGAGGTGTAGACCTGCAAGGTTTTTTCTGACGATAGGCCGCCAAGTAGGAATCCCTGTTCGGATGACTTCATTATGAATTTGGTGGGAAGGTATTCGTTTATTTCCTGCGTTAGGAGATTGGTTCCGGGTCCTCCAACGAGGATTAAGTTGTTTTTTTCTTCTTTCTCCACCTTTACGTCAACGTCTAGTTTAACCGCGAATTCACTGGGCATTTTCGCAAATTGCCCCAGAAAAAGAGCCAGGTGAGCTGCGTAATGTCCGTCTCGTGCGCTGGTTTTGAATGGTCCATGCGGCTGGGGGCTGCCTACGACTATTTTGCCGTCGAAGATGCCGTTGCTGATGAATTCTCTGAAGAAATCTTGGAGCTGTTTATCCAAGCTGAGGGTGCACATGTTCTGGATCGGTTTATACCCTTGTGGGAACTCGATTCCGAAAGCTGGTGAAACGGTTTTGTAGTATTTTGCTGTTGCGCCTTTCTTTTTTTCTTCCCGATCGACAGTTATAGCGCCTGCTTTGGCGAGTTTTCTTATGTGGTAGTAGATTTTTTGTTCGTGCATGCCGAGCTGCTTTGCGATTTCTAACGGGTACATCTCTTTTTTTGAGAGCATAGTTAGGATTTTCCAGCTTAGGCTTCCCAGCATTGTTTTGAGATTTTGTGAGTCGTTTATGATGCTGATTTCTTTTACTTCTTGGGAGTTGCCGTTGTCTTGGAGTAGAAGTTTCTTGTCCATAAGTTAATCCTGATGAGTAAGAAACATGTAATATAAAAAATTTATTTATAGTGGTGCAGAAAAATCAAGCTGCGTTGAGCCTAAAGTTGTTAATGTGCACGCGGAATGGTCAGAAGCTGCTACAAAGTTTCTTTTAGTGGTCAAATCAAAATGTTAAAAATGCTTATTAGTAAACCTCTCGCCGTTAAGTCATACATCATCAAAATGAGGGTAGGATATGTGTGGAATATTTGGTTGTGTCTTAACAGAGGGAAACGCTGCACCCCTTATACATTCGTCGCTTAAACGGCTTGAATATCGAGGCTATGACTCAGTTGGTATAGCGACAATTTATGAAAACAAAATTTACCTTAAGAAGGACCAAGGAAAAATCGATGATGTCCATAAACTTCTAAACCTTGATGATTTGCCGGGAAACATAGGTATAGGTCACACGAGATGGGCAACACATGGTGCACCCCTAAAAGTCAACTCTCATCCTCACTCCGACTGCACAGGCGAAATAATGGTTGTTCACAACGGAATCATCGAGAATTTCATGGAACTTAGAAGTGAACTGGAAAATCTTGACCACACCTTTGTTTCCAAAACAGACACTGAGGTGATCCCACATCTAATTGAGCAAACCCTCAAACAGGACCCGACACTCTCCTTTGCGGATGCAGTTCAAGAAAGTATCAAGCGCCTTGAAGGGTCATATGCACTTGCAGTAATATCTACAAAAGAACCAGACAAGATTATCTGCGCCAGAAACGAAAGCCCCTTGGTTTTAGGAATAAACGGGAAGGGTGTTTTCTGTGCTTCCGATATTCCAGCTTTTCTGCCTATTACAAACAAGGCAGTTCTGGTAAACAACGGCGAAATGGTTATTCTGTCTGCACAAGGCTACGAGATCAAGAGAATCCAGGATTCCAGCCCTGTTAGTCGGGAACCAGAAACCATCGAGTGGTCACCTGAAATGGCCATCAAACAAGGCTACCCGCACTTTATGATCAAAGAGATCCATGAGCAACCTGAAACTCTGCGTAATACGCTGAGACTCCAGGAGCATTATCTGGATTTGCTTACAACTTTTCTAGATCGTGCAAACGAGGTTTTTCTTGTTGCGTGCGGGACAAGTTACCACGCGTGTTTAGCGGCTTCATATATGTTCTCTAAACTTGCGTTTTTGCCGACTCATCCTGTTTACGCTTCGGAATTCATTGAGCAACATGGCAAATCAGTAAGCATCGACAGCACCATTTTAGCAGTTAGCCAGTCAGGAGAAACAGCGGATACCATAGCCGCCGTAACCTGTGCACAGCAGAGGGCAGCTACAATATTAAGTCTAACAAATGTCATCGGCTCTTCCTTAACCCGGATTTCCCGCGTTTACATCGGCACACAGGCGGGTCCAGAAATCGGTGTTGCAGCTACGAAAACCTTCACTTCACAGCTTTCCGTTTTGGCGCAACTTGCACTTAGACTGGCGAAGAAAAGAGGTAAGGTTTCTCAGGATGAGATAGACAGCCTTGAAGAAAACTTGTGTAAGCTGCCTGAAATTGCTGAAACAATAGTGAAGACGCAGGAGGAAAAAGTTCAGCAGATCGCGAAGAAATACAAGGATTCTAAAGTGTTCTTTTTCTTAGGCAGAGGAGTCAGCACAGCCACAGCTTACGAAGGGAGACTTAAGTTGATGGAGATCGCATACATTCCTTCGATAGCGTTCCCAGCGGGCGAAAGCAAGCATGGACCAATCAGCCTCATCGAAAACGGGTTCCCAGTGGTTTTCATTTGCCCCAAAGATGACTGCCACAAAACATTGATCGGCAACATAATGGAGATGAAAGCCAGAGGTGCCCACATAATTGCAGTTGCAGAGGAAGGAGACGAGGATGTAAAGTCTTTGGCTGACGACTACATTGAGGTTCCCAATGGCATCCCCGGCGTTCTGTCGCCCATTCCTTTCATTCTGCCCCTGCAATTATTGGCGTACTATGTTGCACTTGAAAAAGGCTACAACCCCGACATGCCTAGAAACCTGGCGAAATGCGTCACCGTAAAATAGCCTCCTCCTTTTCCCCTCGACCTTTATTGGCCCGCTTTCGTGAGCTTGCTTCTTTTTCAAGTTCGTATCACAAACAACGCGACACTCTGCAGGATTTTCTTTTTCGTCCCGCTACCCTACGTTTTTCTTAAGAATCCAATTAGGCACATCTAACAGGCCAAAAGACAAAAGCGTTTAAGAACTATGGCTGGCAGGTTAGCCGAACCATTTTTCCAGCGTCATTTTTGACTTCTGCTTTTTGCTTCCTGCAAGCATCTTGTCGAGGGATTTTCTGATGCGGTCTTCCGAAAATTCTTTCTGCCTCACCATCAAGTCCACGACACCTTCAACATTTGGTTCGCACCATTTGAGCTTGTAGTTGTTTGTGACTTCTGGGTGCAGAAAGACTTGACGTATGCAGTTTGGCTCTACCGGGAACGAAGCATTTTTTATGTATGGAAGAGCATTTTCCAGAGACCCATGTTGTTTGATGAGTTTGAGGGCCGTTTTTGGTCCGAGCCCTTTTATTCCGTCTGGGTTAAAGTCTGTGCCTATGAGTATGCCGACGTCAATCAGCTGCTCATACGTCAAGCCTGTCCCGCTTAGAGTTTTTGATAACTCCATCACTTCGGGCACAACCTCGATGTAGGCGTTGCCGCGTTTACGTCTGCCGGAAATCGTGATGTTCCTCAACATTCTGGGCGCTCCGAAAAGCAAGCTGTCATAGTCCTGGCTTGCACAGTAATCTGCCTCGCCTTTCTTCGTCAAATGGGCAGCTTGCGCTTCTCCTTCACTTGGCGCATTTATCCACGGTAAACCCATCATTTCTAAAAGCTCGCGGCTGTCCTCCTGCATATAGTCTTTCATGCTTGTCGCTGCCTGAGCAAATATCCGCATCTTCTCCGTGTCGCCTTTCGCTGCCGCCTTCTCGTAGCTTGTGATGGCTTGAACCTTAACCTGTTTTCGACGTTCGATTTCAGCCGCTTTCAAAGTCGGAGGAATCCCATCGAAAACGTAGATCGGCTTCAGTCCCATTTCTACAAGGTTACTGGTTCGGTAGAAAAGGCCGCTTAGATGGCTGGTTATGTGTCCCGCGCTGTCTTTGAGCGGAGTTCCGTCGGGTTGGCGGATAATGCTGAGAAACTGGTAGATGGCGTTGTAGGCGTCTATGGCGATTATTTTTCCGCTTAAGTCTTCAAGTTTAATTGGAGTTTTCGGTACAAGGTCTTTGAAGTCTACGCCCAAAATTCATCCACGGAAAACAAATAGGAAAAAGCTTTCTTAATAAACTTGCGAATTGGTCCTTGAACACAAATTCAAGAGTTCAAAACGTTTTTTCAAAAAATGAGTTTGTTTAGGGTACACTGCCTATGTTCTTGACAACCAGCTTATTTGTCGCGAGGATTACCAATACAATCTGACGGTCTATAAACGTCACAAGGTAGGTTGGTTAAAGTTATTTGGTAACTTGTGTCGTTAAGAAAGGACTAGGCAAACTGGACGGTTGCGGGGGGAGCCGTTGGTCTGTTATGGGTTTGCCGGGCAACCTGGGCGATCACTATTGGAGTGCATAGACCAAAGTTGTTGCTATACTCAAAGATTTCTTCTTAAGCATTTTATGCGTCTGATCATAAATCGAAGGTTTTTCAGTTGCAACCTCGTGATTTCTGTTGCGAATAAATTGAATTGCGAAAGAACAGAAAATAAACCTGCTGTTTTCAAGTTTCAAATCCTTAAGTGAATAGGCTGGTTATGGGGATCCGTTGAGCATAGTAGATATAAGGAACCCTTACAATTTAAAACCGCAAGAGATGTCGGTTATGACAGAAAGACAAACAGCACTTACCTTAGTCACCTGCACAAGCTGCGGCAAACCTATCCCGCCTGGCAGTGAATCAACGAAGTTCCTCTGCCCAAACTGCGGAGAAATCCAAATTAAACGCGACGGAAAATGCCGCAAGTTCGGACGCTTATACAAGTGCCCAAAATGCGGTTTCACCGGACCATAAAAGGCGATTAACCATGGGCAGCGTCATAGTAACATACAAGGTTTTCCCGGAAGACATAGTACCAAGCTTTGACGCCTTGAAAAAGGCGATTGAAGGAATTACACCCCAGTTCGCGTCTATTGAAGGATGGGGCGAGGAACCAGTAGCTTTCGGGCTTGTGGCACTTCTCGTTCAACTAAAGTTTCCAGAGGACAAGACAGGGATCGTTGACGAATTCGAGGAAAAACTCGGGAAGTTGCCTGGAGTAAGCCAAGCACAAACGATGTTTTTGCGTCGAAGTAGCAGATAAATCCACCAAGCGATCAATTCAGGCAAAGATCTAACATTTCTTCCTCTCAGTTTTCACCTGAAAGTCTCAAGCGTTACGCTTGAAAGTTTATATAGGTATGAATGTTCTTTTCCCCTCATACCCTTAAGAGCACTAGATTATTTGGAGGATTCTGTTTGAGTGAAATTCAGCTGCGCGTTGGAGATGCACGACAAAGAGACGTGGGCAGAGGAATCGCCCGAATAGACCAGCGAACCATGCAGAAATTAGGCATAAGTGCTGGCGACGTAATAGAAATAATAAATAAACGTACAACATCGGCTATCGCTTGGCCAGCTTACAGCGAAGACCAGAACCGCGACATCATCCGAATCGATGGTTTCACACGTAAGAACAGCGGCGTAGCCATAAACGAGTATGTTGTGGTACGTCCTGCAAAAGTTAAGACGGCTTTGAGCCTAACTCTTGCACCAGTGGACATGCGTCTTAATGTTGATGAAGATTTTACTAACTTCGTAAAGAACCGTCTTATGGAACGTACCCTTGTTGAAGGCGACACAACCCTTGTTATGATGCTGGGGCACGCCATCCCTTTCACAGTTTCAAAAACGCGTCCGCATGGCATAATAAAAGTCACAACCGAAACCCACTTAACTATTTTGAATGAGCCAGCACCCGAAGGCAAAGGGCTGCCCAGAACCACTTACGAGGACATAGGCGGGTTACATGAAGAAATCCAGCGAGTCCGTGAAATGGTCGAGTTGCCGCTCAGACATCCGGAACTTTTCCAGCGGCTAGGCATAGAGCCCCCCAAGGGAGTGTTGCTTCATGGTCCCCCTGGCTGCGGCAAAACATTGCTTGCTCGAGCGGTCGCCAACGAGTCTGAGGCAAACTTTTACTCTATCAACGGTCCCGAAATCATGAGTAAATTCTATGGCGAATCTGAAGCACGTCTGCGAGAGATTTTCCAGCAAGCCCAGCAGAATGCCCCAAGCATAATATTCGTCGATGAACTTGATGCGATTGCCCCTAAACGGGAAGAAGTTACAGGCGAAGTTGAAAGACGTGTCGTCGCGCAACTTCTTGCTTTGATGGATGGCTTGAGCGGAAGAGGAAACGTTATAGTGATCGGCGCAACTAACCGCCCAGGGGCACTTGACCCCGCCCTACGCAGACCCGGAAGGTTTGACAGGGAAATAGAAATCAGCGTGCCCGATAAGCGGGGAAGACACGAGGTCTTGCAGATTCATACCAGAGGCATGCCTCTTCACGGACTTGAAAAAACTGAGGGAGAAAAATCTGATCAAGACGTTGACCTCAAAAAGCTCGCTGACATGACCCATGGCTACACGGGAGCTGACCTTTCGGCTTTGAGTAGAGAAACAGCCATGAAAGCGCTCCGCAGATACCTACCGCAAATTAATCTTGAAGAAGAACGCATTCCACCCGCTGTACTGGAAAAGATGGAGGTCACAATGGACGACTTCTTAGGAGCATACAAGGAAGTTACGCCTACCGCTATGCGCGAGGTCTACATTGAAGTTGCGACGGTGCATTGGACCGACATAGGCGGGTTAGACACCGTCAAAGAGCACCTCAAAGAATCCGTCGAATGGCCAATCAAAAACCCAGAAATCTTCACCCGACTGGGAATAAGAGCACCAAAAGGCATCCTGCTTTTTGGCCCGCCTGGCTGCGGTAAAACCCTGCTTGCACGTGCCGTCGCCACGGAGAGCGAAGCAAACTTCATATCCATAAAAGGACCCGAAGTTTTCAGCAAATGGCTTGGCGAATCAGAAAAAGCAATCCGGGAGGTATTCCGCAAAGCTCGCATGGCAGCGCCTTCAGTAATATTCTTAGACGAAATCGATTCCCTTACTCCTAGACGTGACTCAGGCATGTCTGACAGCGGCGCCTTCGAACGGGTGATAAGCCAATTACTGACAGAGATGGATGGCATAACAACCCTGCAAGACATCGTAATCATCGCCGCAACAAACCGCCCGCACATGGTTGACCCCGCGGTGCTTCGCCCAGGCAGATTTGACCGTTTAATCTATGTGCCTGAACCCGACGAAAAGAGCCGCCTCCAAATATTTAAATTGTACACGAAGAGCATGCCGATTTGCAGCGACGTTGATTTGAACGTGTTGACGACAGCGACAAAATACTATTCTGGTGCTGACATCGAATCCTTGTGCAGAGAAGCCGCAATGCACGCGTTGCGCCGCGATGTTAATTCACGCGAAGTCACGATGAACGATTTCCAAGACGCCCTCAAAGAGATGGGTCCGTCAATTACGCCTGACATGGAGAAATGGTACAAGAGCTTCAATCAGCAGTTCCGACAAGTACAAAAGCCAGGAACACCCGTTGCTTAGAAGGAAAACGAATGCCTCAAATGAAAACTTGGAAAACTCGGCCAGACTACTTTGTAGTTTTGGAAATTCTGAAGAAAAAGGGCGACATGACCGACGATGACTTGTTCACTGCGCTTAGAGGAGAATTCGAAGATTTAGGCTTCAAAGACTTCAACGGAGTGCTACTTAACTTGGAAGTGAGCGGCAAAATTCGCACTTCATCCTTAGCCCGTGGAAAACGTCGAGTAGAGCTTGTCCAATAACAAAGTGACGATGACCCAGCACAAAACCCAGCAGACAGAGGCCATAATAATCGGAGGCGGACCTGTCGGCTCCTACGCAGCTTTAAACTTAGCCAAAGCAGGCATTAACACCTCAGTTTTTGAAGAACACCCCCAAATCGGATTCCCATCTCACTGCGCCGGGCACCTAAGCATCCGAAACCTAAAGGAAATGGGGTTATACCCGCTTCCCAGTGGAATAGTGGAGAACACTTTTAGCACAGCTAACTTCTATTCGCCAAAAGGAACCAAATTTTCAATTCATTTATCCAGCCCAGTAACAGTAGTCTTGAACAGGGCACGGTTCGACCAGTATCTAGCTAAGCGAGCCCAAGATGCAGGTGCACTCATTTTCCTGGATACCAGTGTCCAATCGCTTGTTATCAATGATGGCTTCGTTCAGGGCGTCAACATACAAAAGAAAAATGGGGAGCAGTCTCAAGTTGCCTCTGAGGTGACTGTGGATGCGGAAGGGGTTTCCTCCAGGCTTTTGAGGCAAGCAGGGTTGAAAGCGTTGAAGCCTAAAGGTCTGGTTTACTCGGTTGAAGCTGAAGTAGAAAACGTGGCTGACGTTGAAAACGACTCTGTTGAAGTTTTCTTGGGCAAAGCGTATGCGTCTGGATTTTATGGGTGGCTAATACCGAGAGCAGATGGCTCGGCAAAGGTTGGTTTGGCAACTAATACAGGCAACCCCAGAGAATGCCTTGAAAAGCTCAGGACGAAGCATCCCGTGGCATCTAAACAGCTGAGTAACGCAAAAATAATCAAGGTTAGCTACCATGCTATTTCTTTGGGCGGTCCAATAGAGAAGACTTACACGGATGGGTTTCTCGCTGCTGGTGACTGCGCGTCACAGGTTAAGCCTTCCACAGGCGGTGGAGTAATCTTCGGGTTGACATGTGCGAAAATCGCTGCGGAAACCGCCAGCCAAGCCATCTTCGGCGGAGACGTTTCAAGTGATGCGTTGCAGGTTTATCAGAAACGTTGTTCTGACCTTTTGGGTTTCGACTTCAACGTTATGCTTAGGCTCAGAAGGTTCCTTAACTCTTTATCTGACGAGAAACTCGATGAAATGCTTCGGGTATGCGGCAAACTAGGCGTAGATAAAGCTTTGCGGAACGAGGATGAAATTGATTTTCAGGGAAAAATGTTGCTTAAAGCCCTTGCGAAGCCTTCCATGTGGGCAATGGTAGCTTATTTTGCGTTGCTTTACTTGTCTGCAAACCCTTAAAATCTCGGTTGCCCAAGATAGAAGCGGGAAAATGCAATGGGTGAATTTGAGTACAAGCAGGTCCTCGTTTTCCGCACGGATTTGAAGATGAGCAAGGGCAAAATTGCTGCACAAGCTGGGCACGCTGCGATTTGCGCGGCGCAAGCTGCTCATGAACAGCATAAAAAGTGGTGGGAAGCCTGGATGTATGAGGGAATGCGGAAAATCGCCGTTAAGGTTCAAGGAGAGAAAGAACTTAGCGAGTTGGAAGAGGCTGCGGATGAGATGGGTTTGCCCCATGCCTTAATCGTTGACAGAGGCTTAACTGAGGTTCCCGCAGGCACAGTTACATGCCTTGGGATTGGTCCTGCACCGAATAATTTGATTGACAAGTTGACCCGTAATCTTCAACTGCTTTAGGCGAGCGGTTTGTCTGTTTCCTCCATTGACAAAGAGCTCGGCATCGAGGTTTATTTGACCAACGGCTCTGGCATAGGGGGCGTTATCCGTGAAGGCGTTGAGGATTTTGTTGTTGAGGAAGTTCTTGTCGACGGCTCAAAGGCGAACGTAAGCGAGTTTGTTCCTTGCAAGGTTTTGGGTTCCACTCTTGGAAGACAACGCTTTTTGCTTTGCGTTCTGATCAAGCGCAATTGGGACACTTTTATAGCCGTCAAAAACGTTGCAAGGCAGCTTGGCATAGATCAGAACCGAATCCAGATTGCAGGAATTAAAGACGCCAAAGCCATCACGTCGCAACATATAACAGTGGATGGAGGCTTGCTGGAGGAAGCTTCAAAAGTTAACTTAAAAGACATCCAAATCAACCCAATCGGCTACGTGCGCGAGGCGCTTTCCACTTATTATCTGCTCGGCAACAGCTTCAAAATAAAAATCAAAGCCATCGACCACCAGAAATCAACAGTTGAAACGCAAATAGCTCAAGCAATCGGCGAAATCGAAGCGGCAAGCGGCATTCCAAACTTTTTTGGGCACCAACGATTTGGAACAACCCGCCCAATAACGCATCTCGTTGGAAAAGCCATTATCCGAGGCGATTTCAAGGAAGCCGCCATGCTTTTTTTGGCTAAGTCCAGTGATCATGAACATCCTTCTTCGAGGAAGGCACGTCAGGAGCTTCAAGAAACAGGCGATTTCAAGCGGGCGCTTGAAAATTTTCCGCGCCAGCTTCGTTTTGAACGATTGATGCTGAGCCACTTGGCAGATAATGCGGCGGATTTTGTTGGTGCCTTCCAACGGTTGCCCATTAAGCTGCAAGAGCTGTTTATTCAGGCGTATCAGTCTTACCTGTTTAACCTCTTCCTTAGCCAGCGGGTTGTGCAGGGTTACGCTTTGAACAGGGCTGAGGTGGGTGACTACGTAGTTGGTGTCGAACGTTCAGGGTTGCCTTTGACGAAGATTTCAAAAATTGTAACGGCAGAAACTGAGGTTGTGGTCAATGAGCAAATTAAAGCTGGCAGGATGCGGGTTGCTTTGCCTATTGTTGGAGCACGGCATAAGTTATCCGAAGGAGTTATGGGAGAGATAGAGCAAGATATTCTTAAACGAGAAAAAATCAATCTGGAAGGAGTGCGAGTTAACCCTCTGTCAATTGTAGGAGGAAAAGGCGGTTTAAGAACGGCAGCTACTCCAATCCGGGACTTCAAATTCCAAGTTTCAGAAGATCCTATGGGAAGGGGCTGCCAAGCTGAGTTAAGCTTCACCCTGCTTAGAGGCAGCTATGCAACGGTACTTCTCAGAGAGCTAATGAAGCCGCTCGACCCAATATTGGCGGGTTTCTAACGCAGCCTTTTACTCGACGAACATGACAGATGGTTCGTTCTTCAAAAGATGCTGAGCGAATGTTTCTGCTTGTTTTAGGTCGTCTTCGTTTGGTCTGCCTTTATTTATGCCGCCGGCGATTTTGAATAAACCATAAGTATCAAATGCGGCGCAGTTAAGCTCTCCGATAACTATGTAACCTTTGGATTCAAGTTTCTCCTTGAGGGTCTTGTGGAATTTAGCCGCGGCTTTTCCTGCTCTTCCACTGGTGGAGAAAATGAATGCTTTCTTGTTTGTGACCGGTGGGATTTTGTCTGCGAGTTCAAGAACGGGTTTGCCGAGTTTCCCAAAGTAGACCCCTGAGCCGAAGCCCACAAGCTCGAAGCTTGTAAGCGTGTTTGGGTCAGTTTGCTCGGGAGTTTTTATTTCTGCGCCAATAACCTTGGCGACTTTTTGGGCGATTTTCTCCGTGTTTTTATGGTGGTACGAAAATACGACTATAATTGAGTTCATCTGGGTATACAACCTGATTTTAGTGGAGTCAACCCTTATTTTAGCGCTGTGGTAACTGGAAAAAGTTGATAAGCAACGGGTAGGTTCACTTTCTTTCAGGAAGCATAATTTTTATGGGAAATGAGCCGTCGCGTCAATGCGTTATTCCACTTCATAAGCCCAGCCGAAAAGAGTTAGTGTTCTTTTTCATTTCGGGCATTCTCGTAAGTGTTCCTATGGCTTTGTTCTTCTCAAACGTTTACCCCTACGTCCCACTCCTTATATCCACTGTGTTTATCGCGCCTTTCGTTGAAGAATTGGCTAAAGTTTTCCCGCTGTTTTACAGACACGGCGAAACAGAGAGGTCCATAGTTACGTTGGGCGTTCTGATCGGGCTCGGCTTCGGGATTTCTGAATTTTTCCTCTACGTCGTCGTTCTAAATGTTCCCCCTGTAGCAAGGGTTCCCGGCGTTATTTTCCACGCGTCAAGCGCAGCAATAACAGCCTACGGAATAGCCAAAAAGAACCCTTTGCCCTACTACCTCACATCGGTAGCGCTTCATGCGACAAACAATTTATTTGCCTTAACAAACATCGGCGCAGGCGTATTTGTGGAGTTGCTGGTTGTTATCACGGCTTACCTTCTGGCTTGGCGCTTTTACCATAGCGCTTCAACCGAAAGAATAGTCGTTTAAACTTATCATTTGTCGGTTCTTGCCAGGTCACGGAGCCTGTTGACCCCATCAATTTCCCTGATAAAGTCAGCTACGCTTTTCGGAACCAGTTCTTCCCAGCTGTCGTCGCTTTGAAGCATTTTTTCCCTAACCACGGTTGACATGTATTGTTTTCGGTCAAAAAAAGATATTTCCTTAACTGAGTACCCTGCTTCCGAAAAAAGCCTCTTCGTCAAGGACTCGTTGGAGTAGCAGACGCTGAACTTTGGCGTGTAGCCTTCAACTGCGCTTACCCACAGCATGTGCAGGTGGACATCGGGGACTGGGACAATCCAAAGTTTTGAGGCACTCACTTTGGCTTCTTGCAGGGCACGGCGAATCATAACCAGTCGCTCGCCAGCGGTAAACGGGTTGTTTAGGTTGTGGCTGTACTGAGCGCTTCCAATAACAACGACTAGCTCATCAATTTCCTTCAAGATTGCCTTCACTGCCCCAAGATGCCCCAGATGGAACGGCTGAAACCTCCCAACATAAAGACCCCGATTAACCAAGCGTCTCATCGCCATTTCAGGTTAAGCCCACACGCTTTTATGATTTGCGCCTGCAAAAATCCCGGTTCAAACTAGACTGTTCAGAACGTATTCAGCTGGAAAAACCTTAAGGGATCCACCGTCGACCTGCACCTGTTTTGAATGCGAAAAACCCCTTTTTTCCCGACTTAAAAGTTCGACCTTGACTCTTAAGCCTCCCCCGTATCCGCCGAGCTTAAGGTCCGTCTTGACGACTCTATGGCAGGGAACGATGGGTGCAAAGGGGTTTGAAGCCATGACATTTCCCACGGCTCTCGGGCTGCCGCCTACTGCTTTAGCGATTGCGCCATAAGATGCGACGTAGCCAAGGGGAATCTGCAGCGTTGCTTTTAAGACCTTTTGAGTATAAGCTGGAAGAGCCGCATAATCTAAGGGCAAGGCTTCGTCAACGCCTTGTCCATCATAGATTTTTTTAATACAGACAGAGGCAGTTTGGGCGAAGTCTGAAGGTTTGACGAAGACTTGGAAAGGCTTTTGGTAGGGAATGCTTGCCAGCACGTTGCTCAAGGTTTTTTGCTGCGTTGGGCTGAAGGATGATGCGACAATTTGCAGTTGATCACAGGCTACTCCGAACCAAATACCGTCAAGATTTAGGACGTGAACTTCTATCATTAATTTCCACTTTGTTTCGTTCTTCATCGCTTCCTCGGATACTATACCCGCGGATAACAAGATTAATGGATATAAGTAACCTTAATAATTTGTCTTGTGTATAAACATCGAAAAGGCGAAAATTATGGAAGGTTACGGACCACAACTACCTGAAATCCCGCAAATTCCGCAGTACCCGCAAATCCAACAGGACCAACAGCAGCAACAAGCTCAGCAAGGCGGACTTGCTTGGATGCCAGGCGCCACTACAGTAGGTGTTGTCTTCAATGACGGCGTACTCTTAGCCGCTGAAAAAAGAGTAACTTACGGTTACTTCGTCATGAGCAAAGGCGGCAAGAAAGTTTTCAAAGTAACAGATCGAATCGGCGTTGCCTGCGCAGGGCTCGTTGGTGACATGCAGATTTTAGCAAAAGAAATGGAGGCGCAAGCCAACCTTTTCGGCATGGACACAGGCAGAAAAATCACTGTGCGCGCAGCAGCCAAACTATTAGCCAACGTGCTTTTTAATCGTCGTTACGCTCCGCTTTTCACTCAAACGATCGTCGGCGGCTTAGACGAGGATGGCCCAGCGCTTTTTGTGCTTGATGTTTTGGGTTCACTTATACCTGACAAATACGCAGTTGTAGGCACAGGAACAGAAATCGCTATAGGAGTCATCGAAGACGCCTACAAAGAAACCATGACCGCAGAAGAAACAAAAGAACTTGTAACGCGAGCAATAAAATCAGCAATCAGCAGAGACTCAATGAGCGGCGATGGCATAGACTTTCTCATCATAACAAAAGATGGCATCAAAGAAGAATCCATAAAGTTCTAAACCAACTTTTTTCATCCTTAAACATATTTTTCATTATTCAGCGGCACCTACAGGGTGCCCATGGCTTTGGAAGTGATGAATTATGTCGTTTGAACTTAGCATAGATGAAGGAAAATTCTTAATCAACCTAGCAAGAAACACAGTTAAGGAATATCTTGAAAACGGCAAAACTTTGAAACCCCCAAAAGACACGCCGAAAAAGATGTTTGAACTCTGCGGGGTCTTCGTCACAATAAATAGCATCAAAAACGGCGAAAAGGAGCTTCGCGGCTGCATCGGCTATCCTTATCCGTCCAGTCCCCTTGTGGAAGCAGTCATCGATTCCGCCATTAACGCCGCAACCGAGGACCCAAGGTTCTGCCCGATCAGCATTGACGAGTTACTCAAGGTTGTTTTCGAGGTAAGCGTGTTAACTCCGCCGGAACCCGTTGAAGTGGATAACCCTAAGGAGTACATAAAAAAGATTAAGGTTGGCGAAGACGGGCTCATCGTTGGAAGAGGACCTTACAAAGGCTTGCTTCTCCCCCAGGTGCCTGTTGAGTGGGGATGGTGTGAAGAAGAATTTTTGTGTCAATGCTGCGTGAAAGCAGGGCTCCCGCCTGATAGCTGGCTAACAAAAGATGCTAAAATCTACAAGTTTCGAGCTATTATTTTCGCGGAAGAGACGCCGCTCGGAGAAGTTAAACGTTTAAGTCTCAGAAAATAGCGGATGGTTAATCCTTCAGGGTCTCAACAATCGTTTGCGCCCTGTCTAAGCCTTTGTACTTGTTGGAGAACTGGTTTAGAGCCAAAACGTTTTTGTCAAAGGAATCTTGGTCATTCTCCAGTTTTGAAACTGCCTTCTCCAGTTGCTTTTTGTTCTTAACGGTTATCGAGCAGTTCAAATTTTGCAGTTTAGCTGCGTTGCCTAACTGTTCCGGCTGCGTTGGGATGCAGATGCTGGGTTTCGCGTATTTAACGGTTTCAAAGCACGTTGCGTGTCCACCGCTGAAGATTATGAATTTGGCGTTCCTCATGAATTCCGCCCTTTCTTCGGCTGACAGCCAGGTGTGAAGTTCGCAGTTCCCGATTTTAGTTGAGGCTTTCTTTCCCGGCGTTCCCAGGCTGACGATGCATTTGCTTTTCATTTTTTTGAGGACTGGAAGAAGGATTTTGAGCATTTTTGCTCTCGTTCCTGGTGGTCCGCTTATGGGTACAAAAATGTGTTCCTTTGATCCTTCAACAGGCGACGTGTCTACAAAGCTTCCTACATATTCGACTTTGTCGTCTAAACCCATGTTATCGATGTTCCCGATGCTGTACTCCGAAATCGTGTATGGGGGTGGGTTGTCGGGAATAATTATTTTTGAACACCGCTTAACGTACCGTTCAACGAGCCGTTCGCCTGGATTAAGGAAGGCGGAGAAACCGTAGCTTGGCCTAATCATGTTAGCTATGTAAATTGAGGGAAAATGCCACCGCTGAGAAAGCCTGAGCGCGTTTATGTCTCCGTCTGCAATCAATAGGTCAGGCGCTAATGTTTGGATGTTTTCCCTGAGATCATAGTATCGATGGATGGTCTCCCAGGCGTTGGAGTTTTTTATTTCTAGCTTGTTCTTCTCGAAATTATATAATGGAAGTGGCAACAACGTGTTAACGAGCGATGCGGAAGTGATTATGCCATAAGCGTTCTCGTACCAAGAGATCGGCGTGCATTTGTAGACATGGCTGAACTCCTTCTGTAACAATTCGTATGCTTTGCCTCCTGAGAAAAAGAACATTTCGTGACCGCGGTTCTGCAGCCGTTTCCCTAAAGGAATTATACGTGAAACATGGCCTAAGCCAAGCTCTGAACAGCTAAACAGCAACCGCATAATGAACAAAGTATATTGAGAAGATTTATTTTAACCATGTCTATGGTTCCCAGGAAAAAGTAAGCAGTTTTAAGCTAGTTGCTAACACTAAATTGTTATGTTTGTTCCCCGAAGAATTCGTGAAGAAAAACTTAGACAAATACTAGCCGACGACGTTGGCCTCGGCGACGTCACAGCTCAAGCGTTGATACCTCCAAATTTGGTTGTAAACGCTGTGGTTATGGCGAAGGAGGATGGGGTAGCCGCGGGAATTGAAGAAGTAACTATTCTTGTTGAGTATTTGGGGCTGAAATGTAAGGCTAAAGTTGCAGATGGGGATGCAGTCAAAAACAAGCAGGTGCTTATGGAGATTTCGGGTAACGCGCAGGCAATTCTCTCCGCGGAACGGACCGTGCTTAATTTACTTTCGCGGATGAGTGGAATCGCTACGGCAACCCGAACACTAACCGAGAAAATCAAGAAAGCAGGATTCAAAACCAAGATTGCCGCAACTCGCAAATCAGCGCCAGGGCTGGTTTACTTTGATAAGAAAGCAGTAGTAATTGGAGGTGGTGACCCGCATAGGCTTCACTTGGACGACATGGTTCTGATTAAAGACAATCACGTCGTCATAGTTGGAAGCCCCGAAGCTGCCGTCAAAAAAGCGAAGGCAAACGTTTCTTTCGCCAAGAAAATTGAGGTTGAAGTAACAAAGGTATCTGATGTTTTGAAGGTTGCGCTGGCAGGGGCTGATGCGATTATGCTCGATAACTTCTCAGTTGAGCAGGTTAAAAAGGCGGCAGATTTGTTGAATAAGGCGGGTTTCTCGAGCAAAGTAGTTTTGGAGGCTAGCGGCGGAATCGAGGCCGAAGACGTCTTGGATTATGCAGCGGCTAAGGTTGACATCATCAGTATAGGTCGACTTACGAATAGCGTCAAAGCTTTAGATATCAGCTTAGAGATTGCCAAAGAAGCAAAAGAAGCCTTTTAGACTTATAGCCTAAATCAGCGGAAGCATCGATTCCACTATGGCTCCGACTACAAGCAGGACGGCGCACACGCCTATGAGAATTGCGGCGGTCTTAAGTTCTCCATACCTCTTCTGCATTAGCCTGCGGAGCAACCAGATGCTTTCTCCGATGGCGATTGAATAGGCCGTGAATTCAATCCAAAATATTGGATTTAGAAGTTCAGCGAAAACGTACAGAAGGGGGGGAAATCCCAATACTTGAGCTTCAGCGCCTATGCCGTAGCCAGTTGAAACGAAAGTTAAGACCCCAAACAATGGTCCAACGATTGGAATGAAGAAGATTAGGCAGATTCTGAAGTTATTCAAGAAAATAAACTGCGGTACTGTTCCGTTTGCTTTCTGTTGGCTAACTGTTTGGTTTAACTGATCATAAAATTGTGTTGCCGCGCTATGACTAATTGGAATCGAAGCCCCGATAGCAGTTAACACTATAGCCCCTACAAGAATTAATAGAAATGTGTAAATTCTCTTACGTCTGGTTGATGCGTTAGTCCAGAATGACAAATCAAGCTTCATCCGTGTTAACCTCCATTTCGATTTGTGGGCTTAATTCTTAATGAAATCCTCGCGCACAAGGATTTAATGTCTCTACCCATTTAACCTTTCTCAAAACATTCTTAACATTCGCAGCATGACCGAGGGCATCATATTTAGCCGCTTTCGGCGAGTTAATATAACTTTGTTGTCCAGAAATGTTGGCTGATAGATCGTCTGCAACCTCAATACTAAGGATTTGCTTTCATTTCTTATTTTAAGCCTAAAGCCAAAATATACATTTCTGAGCTTTTGGAGCGGCTTGCTTGAGGTTTAACAATTTTAACGATTTCGAAGCTGGCTTTTACAGTTTGAATGAAGTCGTCAAGTTGGTCTCCCTGAAAGATCTTTACAAAGAAGTTTCCTGACGGACGCAGCAAGCACTGTGCGATTCCCAACGCTCTTGTAGCTAAATCAATTTGTCTTGCATGGTCAACTTCCCAAACGCCTGTAATGTTTGGCGCCGCATCAGAAATAACTGCGTCTGCTTTGCGTGGTAAGAAAGAGAGAATCTCTTTAACGATATCTGGATCGGTCATATCTGCAATTATTGTCCTTATGTATTCTTGGGTGAATGGTTCAATTGGTTTAAGGTCCACGCCTAAAACAAAACCATGGGATCCAGTCATTTTTCTGGCGGCTTGAATCCACCCCCCTGGAGCAGCACCTAAATCGACGACTACATCATTTCTCTTTATGAACTGGTATTTCTCGTTAGCTTGAACCAGCTTGTAAGTGGCCCTTGAACGGTAGTTTTCAGCTTTTGCTTTTTTGTAGTAATACTCATTTTTCCTATCTCGGATCCAAGCCTTCGGCAACGGAGTTATCAGCCTCTTCTTCTATGTTTTGCACGCTCGGATCAGGCATAGGTGCTGCCGCAACGGGTTCTTTTCCCAGAGAAATTATCCAGTCTGTAAGCCTGGGGCAGCTTTTAGGTGAAATCGCCGTGGTCGGATCACACCTCGCGTTGTCTGGGCAAAGCAAGCAGGGGCAGTCAATGATTGTTTGTATCGATGCAGGAAGCCTTTTCGGGTAAAGCCGATAGGTCCATCTGCCTTCCTGAAGCTCTTTTTCTCGGCGGATTAACCCTTTTTCCTCAAGTTTAATTGAGACTCTTGAGCCCTCCCGGCTGCTTGCGCCTAGTTCACGCCAAAGGTCTGATTGGAGCACGCCTTGATAGCCCGTGTTCACCACATAATGGAGTGCTTTCTGTTCGAGGTCATTACGTTTAGGCATCTACTATCAATTCCAAATAATGCAATTAGAATATAAGCGTTGAATCCAGATAAAAATATGTATCCCTTAAGAAACATGGAACCCGATGAAAAACATGCAAGGATCGCCGAAAAGAAGTGATGGTTACTGTTTAGGAATTGAATCTTCAGCAGACGACTTCGGCGTCGGCATAGCCACGTTTAACGGCGAAATACTCGCCAATAATTCTGATAGCTATATACCCGAGGAAGGTGGAATTCATCCGCGGGAGGCTGCAAGGCATCATTCAGATGTCGCGGACAAAGTTGTAAAGGAAGCTTTAATCGCAGCAGGTTTAAAGCCTGGTGAATTGTCAGTCATCTCGTTTTCTCAGGGTCCGGGTCTTGGACCAAGTTTGCGCACAGGAGCCACTGTTGCCCGGGCCTTAGCTTCTTACCTTCAGATCCCCCTCGTTGGTGTCAACCATTCCGTAGCTCACATCGAGATTGGAGAGCTCGAAACTGGCGCGGAAGACCCCGTGACCCTTTATGTTTCTGGCGGCAACACCATGGTGACCGCGTTTGAAGCAGGACGCTATCGGGTTTTCGGCGAAACATTGGATATTGCACTCGGAAACTGCTTGGATGTTTTCGCGCGGCAAGCTGGGCTCAAGAACCGAAAAGATTTGCCGCTTGGAGCTGCCGTCGAGCGGTTGGCGGCTAAGGGCAAAAATTTGATTTCCCTGCCTTATGTGGTGAAAGGCATGGATTTGTCTCTTAGCGGTCTGTTGACGTCGGCGACAGTGTGGCTGCAAAAAGATTGCGCGCTTGAGGATTTGTGCTATAGCTTGCAGGAACACGCGTTTTCAATGGTTACCGAAGTCACCGAGCGGGCGTTGGCGCATACGGAGAAAAGGGAGGTTTTGTTGACGGGCGGAGTAGCTGCTAACAAGCGGTTACAATCCATGCTGGAAATCATATCTAAAGAGCACGATGCGGCATTTAATGTGGTTCCGCTGGAGTTCGCCACGGACAACGGCGCGATGATCGCTTGGACAGGGGTTTTAGCCTACACGCATGGGTTATCTACGCCATTAGATGAGAGCTTCGTGAAGCTTCGGTGGCGAGTGGACAAGGTGGATGTACCATGGAAACAGTAACTCAGAAATCTCTGTTTAAGAAAGGCGCGGAAGCCAGCCTATACTTAGCTCAGTGGCATGGACTCAAAGTAATCGTTAAAGTGCGCATCCCGAAGATATATCGTCCAGAAGCGTTGGACAAGCGGATTCGAACTTTCCGCACGGTCCATGAGCCTCAGTTAATGCATGAAGCCAAAGCCGCTGGAGTGCCCACGCCATTAATTTTTATGGTTAACGTTCCAGAAGCCTCGATCACAATGCTGTACATCGAAGGACAACAGATCAAGCAGCTTCTTAATGTTGCTTCCACGGATCAGAGGCGAGAACTTTGCATTACAATAGGCGAATTAATCGCGAAACTTCACAAACAAGGCCTGATCCACGGCGACCTAACAACGTCTAACATGATACTAAGTCCCCAAGGCAAAATTTACTTCGTTGACTTCGGCTTAGGCGAAAAAAACATCGAAGTTGAAGCTCAAGGCGTGGATTTACATTTATTGAAGCGGGCGCTACAGAGTACGCATTACACGTTCTGGGAACAATGCTTCAAAAATGTCCTATCAGGTTACTCCAACACTTTAGGCGTTGAAGCTGCGGAAAAGGTTTATGAGAAAATCCGAGAAATAGAGAGGCGTGGGCGCTATGTCGAAGAAAGAAAACGTTAAACAAGCCTGTGTTTCTAAGGTCAAGGTCGTATTTTTCGCGACTGGAAACATCAATAAGTTCAATGAAGCTCGAAGCATCTTAAGCCCCTGCGGCTTCTCTGTGGCATTGATACGCATGAAGGGTAACGAGATACAAAGCGACAGCCTAAAAGAAATCGCCACCTCAGCCGCGGTAAACGCATTCAAAAGCACCCAACTGCCCATTCTTGTAGAAGACGCAGGCTTATTCATAGAGGCCCTTGGAGGTTTTCCCGGACCATATGCAGCCTTCGTCTATAAAACAATCCATAACAGTGGGATTCTGCGTTTAATGGAAAACGTCAAGGACAGACAAGCCAAATTTCAGTCAGTCATAGTCTACATCGACGATGCTCTTTGCGAACCACGATGCTTCAACGGTGAATCCAAAGGCGAAATAACACTGACGGAACGCAAAACAGCTGGGAGGGCAGCATTTGGCTTTGACCCGATTTTTCAGCCCGTTGGATCCAGCAAGTCTTTTGCAGAAATGAATACTGAGGAGAAAAACGGTTATTCACATAGGGCTATGGCTTTTCGGAAATTTGTTGAATGGTGCGAATCTGGAAAAATGCAAAGTAACCCATGAGTTAGATTTCGATGTTTCCATATGCAGGATTACTTTTAAATATTGGCGCAGTGTGGTTTAGGTGCAGTTTAAGGTGTAACATTTGCCAAAGCAGGAAAAAGGAAAATCCCATTCA
>JBEKVK010000010.1:0-33772 GCA_049514075.1 Bathyarchaeia archaeon
ACGCTACGCAACGCCCAATTCTTATGTTCGTTTTTGCTTTCTTTTTTGTCAGTGGCTGGAGTGAACTTTGAAGGGTTTTGATTTTGAAGAGAAACGGGTTAAGCAAGAGATAGCTAAGCGTAGCGCTAAGCGAGTTCTGCTTCAGTTACCTGAGGGATTCAAACCTGAGGGTCCCCGTCTAGCAGATATCGTGGAGAAAACCGGCGCCCTTCCTATAATTTCCGCTGACCCATGCTACGGAGCGTGCGATATTGCAATGGATGCTGCTGAAAGCTTGGGAGCGGATTTAATAGTGCATTTTGGGCACTCCAAATTTCTGGTCCATGGGCGGGTCCCCACGATTTACATCGAGGCAAACTCTACTGTACGCGTGAACAAGGCAGTGGAGAAAGCTTTGCCGCTTTTGAGTAAGTTTGCAAGGATTGGGTTGGCGACTTCGGTTCAGCATCTAGAAGAGCTCAATCAAGCCCGAGAAATTTTAACGAAGGCTGGGAAAATCATTGTTGTCGGCGATGGCGGGCATATGTGTTATCCTGGTCAGGTCCTCGGCTGCTACTACAGCAACGTGAAATCAATTGCGTTGGAGGTGGATGCTTTTCTTTTCATTGGCGGAGGCTTGTTCCATGCGTTAGGCATAGCTTTGAACACGTCTAAACCAACCGTCATTGCCGATCCATATGATAACAGGGCTTTCTCAATTGATAAAGAAGCTCAGAAAATCATTAAGCAGCGCTGGGCAAGCATCGAAGAGGCACGAAAAGCAAGAACCTTCGGTGTTTTGATCGGCTTAAAACCTGGGCAAAAAAAGATTGATCAAGCATTGAAAATCAAGGAGTTGGCGCAGAAACATGGAGTTGCAGCATTTTTGTTGGCTGCCAAGGAAATTACGCCTGAAACATTCTTGGAGTTTCCATCCATTGACGCCTATGTCAACACCGCGTGCCCTCGAATTAGTTTGGATGCTCCAGGAAAGTTTTCAAAGCCCGTGTTAACCGTTAACGAGTTTATGGTAGCTGTCGGCGAATCTTCATGGGAGAACATGCTCAAAAAAGGATTATTCGAAAGCTAGATTTAGAGCGGTTTCTCTCAAAAATTGCTCCTCAGCCCTCACCCCAGGTTCGCCTAGAACAATACACAACTTCGGAGCCTGTTGCCGCAACCTTGCTTTACGTCGCTGCTTTCGTAAATGACGATGTTGTTGGGAAGTCCGTGCTGGATTTAGGCTGCGGAACTGGTAGGCTATCGTTGGGCGCAGCGTTCCTCGGGGCTCAAGAAGTCGTCGGCGTGGACATCGATAAGCGAGCCATTGAAACAGCCGCGCAAAACTCGCGAAACCTCGACTTGGAGGGTAACGTTCAATGGGTCATAGGCGACATCAAAGCTGTATCGGGCAAGTTTGATACTGTCTTGCAGAATCCCCCTTTTGGAGTTCAAATCCGCGAAGCTGACAGAGCGTTCTTAGTAAAAGCTTTAGAGTCGGGAAAATCCGTTTACTCTCTTCATAACCATCCCGAAACCGATAATCAACTGATTATAAAGCTTAAGGCAAGCGGCGGATTCTTTCAGGTTCAGCCATCTCCCTTCCTTGAACAATTCATCGCCAAACATGGCGGCAACGTTAAAGCAGTTTATGCGATACTTATGACGATTCCGCGGCTTTTTGTTTTTCACAAGGAGGTTAAACATGATTTTGTCGTTGACTTATACGTGATTGAAGCATCAAAACCTTGACAAATTTCTCCGGGTTCTGTCTGGAATTAAGGTGTTATATTAATCAAAAGGTTTATTGATAAGATTGGAAACTAACCATATGCATTTATCAAACAGGCTGTTTGGCTTATTTAAGTATAATAAAGTGTGTAAAAAGGGAAAACCATCATGAGTCTAAAGTCACCTCAACAAAATAGTGGTCATTTAGTTGTGCCTGGAGAACGCTTAGGTGTTATTGAAGAGTTCGTTCCAGATTCGGGAACCTACGTTAAAGACGGCGTTATCTACTCCAAAATTGTGGGGCGCTCACTTGTTGATTTACAGAGTCGACGCGTCTCCGTCTACCCTGCCGTGGAAGGAGCAGTGGTGCCTAAAGTTTCCAGTACCATAATCGGGCAAATTGGAAACGCTCAATCTGACAATGTTTTAGTGAAAATTTTTAAAGTTGGAAACAAAAAGATTTCCGGCGAATTCGGCGGTATTCTTCACATTTCTGATGTTTCCGACAGGTATGTCACCGCTATGAATGACGTTTGCAAGCCTGGAGACATCGTCAGAGCCAAAGTGATAAGCGAAAAAAACCGCGTCTTCCATCTGACAACGAACGACAAGAACTTGGGTATCATAGATGCTTTCTGTTCACGGGACGGTAACCTGCTGGAACCAGATCGGTATGAACTGCGCTGTCCAAAATGCGGTAACATCGAAAAACGTAAACTGGCACCTGACTACGGGAAAGAAGCGCTTTAGAGAGGATGAGTGAAGTTGAAAATTAACGTTGTTAAAAAATCTGGAAACGAGCTGAAAATCGAAATCGTGGGCGGAAGTCACGGACTTTGCAATTTGTTAGCAAAGAGGCTCTTGGAAGATAAGACGGTTGAGTTCGCAGGCTACGATGTGCCACATCCCTTGGCGTCAAGCCCCAACATTTATCTAAGGATGAGGGGGAAAGCAAAGCCCGAAGATGCGTTGCTCAGAGCGGTTGAGAAAGTCAGAGATACAAACGACGCTTTCAGCAAAGAGCTAGACCGCGTTCTCAAAGCATAGCGGTAGTCTTTTTTCCTTTTCAGCAACTTTCCATTAAATACTTAACTTATTTTGCTTCTTCATATTTGAAAATCTTTAGCTTCAGCTTAAAAGCTAAAAGATATATCATTAGATTCAGGGAAGGTTTTGGAGCCAAAGAAATTTCGAGTGATAAAACCTGAAATCCGCATCCTTGGTGTTGACGACGGAAAATTTGCTCTACACACAGAGGGCCATGTGATCGTTGTCGGCGTTGTTTTCCGAGGCGGCTGCTCAATCGACGGCGTCATGCACACTCACGTCGAAATTGACGGGTTCGACGCTACCGAACGGTTGACCTCTATGATTAACAGTTCGCCTCATTGCAAACAGTTGCGTTTGATAATGCTAAACGGGATCACGTTTGCGGGCTTCAATGTCGTCGACATTAAAAAACTTAGCACGGGCACCGAACTTCCAGTCATCGCGATAACCCTTGAAAAACCCGATTTAGAAGCAGTCCACAAAGCGCTAAGTCATTTGCCTAATGCCGAGGAACGGTGGAATACCGTCCTTTCCGCTGGAGAAATCCGTGAAACACGTTGCAGAAGGAAGAAACTTTACTTGGAGTTGGCAGGAATTTCTCTTGATAATGCCAAAGAGATTATTGATTTAACCTCGACGAACAGCAGTTTCCCTGAACCGCTCCGTGTGGCGCATCTTATCGCATCTGGGGTCAGTCTCTGATTTCGCGTGACTTAGAAAAGGTTTAAAAGGTACAGTGCTAAGGGAATCAAAAACGGACACGAATATTGGAGTTCGGGAAATATGGAATTTTGCCCTAAATGCGGTACTCGTCTTGAACCAAAGAAAACCAAGTCCGGTAAAGAAACCTCCTTAGTTCTCGCGTGCCCCAAATGTGGCTACAAGAAGCCAGAAATCGGCGAAAAAGTTGAGGTGGCACCGAAAGTTATCCAGCATTCGCCCCAACAGTTTGTTGCCGTTATCGGAAAAGAAGAACAGAAACTCAGCACGTTGCCGACTGTTCGAATAGAATGTCCAAGATGTGGAAACAACACGGCTTATGTGTGGCAGGTTCAGACAAGAGGCGCAGATGAATCTTCAACCCAGTTTCTACGCTGCACTAAATGCAGCTACACATTCAGAGAATACAGCTAAGAGCTCCCTCACCATTTTCCTTCCAACAAAACGCGGTCTCGGTGGCTTTAATTATTCATTTTTGGTTCGAATTATTAATTCTTTTTTTTGAGCGATAGATCTCTAAAGCCGAGTAACTCAAGATCAAATCGAAACGACCCAATATTTGCCCGATTGCTGTTCTCGCTCCTATATGAAAGATGTGTCTGCAAACAATACGTGCTTTAAACTTCTATGGAACCTTACAAGAACAGAAGTATCAAAAGCACCAATAAGCCACAAATCAGCCAACCTTTTTAGCAATAACTAAAACAATACCCTTGTTTTCTGTTTTCTAGTTATCAAGTGCTTGTTTTTTAGGTTAGGATACGGCAATTTTTATTAGCTAAAAGCGTAATCACAAGCTATATAACTTTACAGGAATATGCAATAGGCGAGGAAAAGGTAACATGTTCAAGCTTAAAGTCTCCGATGCTAAACTTCTAAGAGACATGGCTACAGCCATATCCATCCTAGTTGACGAAGCAACCTTCAAGATCGACCCCGAAGGCATGAAACTTCGAGCTATGGACCCATCCCGCGTAGCCATGATTGATTTTGAATGGCCAAAATCCATTTTTCAAGAATACATTTCCACTGAACCCGCCAAAGTGTGTCTCAACATAAGCGAACTGCTTAAACTTCTCAAACGCGCGGGAAAAGATGAGGCAGTAGAACTGTCTCTCGACGACAAAACTGGGCGGTTACTTGTTATTATAACTGGCAAGTACAACAGAAACTTCACCATGCCGACCTTGGAAGCCTCGGAGGAAGAGGTTCCTACTCCAAAAATAACCTTTAACGTCAAAGCCAAAACGACAACGCAAGGACTAAGCCAAGCAATCGAAGACGCGCAGCTTGTGAGTGACCATGTACGCATCGAAGCTGAACCCGAAAAGCTAACATTGAGTGCTTCAGGCGATTTAATGGGTGCAACCATAACTCTGCAAAAGGGCACTGACGCGTTGCTTGACTTGGAAGTCAAGGAAAATGCGAAAGCAACCTTTAGCCTCAGCTACCTGTCAGAAATCATAAAGGCGGCTTCAGCCACCTCAGATATTGCAACGCTCGAATTCTCAAGCGACATGCCAGTAAAGATTGACTTCCAGCAGACCAAAGAAGGCAGATTGACTTTCTTCTTGGCGCCAAGAATCGAAACAGAATAACGTGACTGAGTTGCAAGTTGAATCGGCGGGATTCACCAAGAACGATTTGGCAAAATATCCTTTTTTGAAAGAAACCGCCGATTACATTAAACCTTTAGACCTGCAAATAGACGACTTAGTAAGCATGGGCACCGAGCTTGTAAAACGTGCAGAAGAAAGGGTTAACCAAGCGTTAATTGAAAGACGAGTAACCCGTAACTCAAAAAGAATAGATATAGAAATCCCATCGTTCCCGCTTGCACTGCTAATTGTTATAGCGACCGAAAACTCATTTATCAAGAAAAGGTATGCGTTGGCAGAGGCAAAACAGTCATCCATCGACTTGGTTTTGGAGCAAAAAGAAAAAATCCTAAGAATAGCCAGGGATTTTGATTGGAAAATAAGCCTTGCCAAGGAAAGCGCGGATTCTCCCTTGGACTTTTCTATCAGCTTCACAGATTACCTGAGAAACTCGGCTCATCTGCATGACAAAAAGTGGAAGTTAACCAACAGTATCCTTTCCCACGGATGCGTTTACCTGAATAAAAAAGACGTTGTTAGGCTGCTGAAAGAGGAGATTCGTCGACGGGTTGAGAAAAGACTTAACGTAAAACTGCCGAAGGTTCCGGAAGAATTGGGGATTATTGCTGAACGGGTGAAAAAACTCGGTTCAGAAGTTATTGGTGCGGTGGAAACCGATGAGATTCCGAAAATCGTCGTTCAATCGGCTTATCCACCCTGTATAATGAGTCTGTTGGAGACTTCGAAGTCGAATCATCATCTGTCGCATATTGAACGGTTCACTTTGACTTCTTTTTTGGTTAATATTGGAATGACTTCGGAAAATGTGAATGAATTATTCAAGACCTTCTCAGACTACAATGAAAAGTTAACCCGATACCAAATCGAGCACATTGCAGGCGAGAGAGGTTCGGCAACACGCTACACTCCACCACAATGCTCTCTCCTACAGACGCATGGGGTATGCAAAAACAGGGACGATTTGTGTCGTCGTATCTATCATCCACTTGCCTATTACAAGCGCAAGCAAAAGCTTGCTTTGCCTTAATTTAGTTAAGATTTATATGTTCACTTTACCTACAAGGGGGTTAGAGCAACATGAATTATCAATTAATTGGAAATGCAGTGGATGGCGCAGAAATAGGCGTTATTCTGCCTACCTATCGGGAAGAAGAAAATATTTCCAGGTTAATTGATGACATCGAGAGCTTAAAATTAAATAGTACCATCCTTGTAATTGACGATTCCAGCCCTGATAGGACCGCGGAAATTGTTCGGGAAAAACAAAGTAAATACGGCAACATCCTGCTTTGTCTTCGACCTAAAAAAAGTGGGTTGGGAACGGCAATTACCGATGGCTTCAAGTTTTTTTTGAACTCGACATTTCCTCCAAAATACATTTTTACAATGGACGCCGACTATTCGCATAACCCTAAAGATATTCCGCAGCTACTCTCAACTATGACTGAAACTGACAGCGGAATCGTGGTTGGCAGCAGATACATCAAGGGTGGGCACATTGCAAATTGGCCTTTCACCAGAAAAATAATCAGCCGCACCGCCAACTTTATCGCGAAATCTTCCCTTGGGTTAAAACCACGCGATTGTACCAGCGGCTTTCGCTGCTATTCCACAAAATTTCTAAGCGAAACCATCGGCAACCTGCACAGCCACACCTACGAGATTCAAATAGAAACTATACGGCAAGCTCACTTGCGGCACTTCAACGTCAGGGAAACCCCAATCTTATTCGTTAACAGAAAAAGTGGTAAATCCAAGTTGAGCTGGACTGAAATCAGCAGTTACATCAGCTACACTTTCAAGGCAGTTTTCCGTTTCTAAATTGATTAGCAACCTTTTTTCAGTTAACATATATTACGCATGTTTGCAGCTCTAAGTTAAAGGCGACATGATTAATGAAGCGCTCAGTCACTCAGATTCTTTTTTTTTCCGCTATGTTTTTCATAGCGCTGAGCATAAGTCTTGCAACCGTCAGCCTATATACAATTCCAGAAAAAGGCAGCATCCACACTAGCGTATTAGCCAACGACAATTTCCAACTGACTCCCAACGAAACCTACAGACAAGGTTTAGGGTCTTTTTGCGGCGGAGAAAACATCACATTAGAAGTGCAGTCGTCTCCCTCGCTACAGAAGAATTTCTCGCTCATGCTTCCCCTTTCAAACGACGTGCTATTGATCAAAACCGGAATTTCTTACAATACTACCCAGCCAAACTTTACATATTCATTTATCGCAAGCCCTGACTACTACGACGCCGTTTTCACTTCCGCCTCACACAGTTCTGGAACCGTCCATTTCCAAGCGGTCGAGCAAAAACCCGCGGTTATCTACCCGTATTCATGGCTAAACGAGGCCTCAGAAATCCTGTTTATAGCAAGTTTATCCGCGGCGCTTATTATAGCTTCAAAAATAGTGTTGCCCCAGCTCTCACGAGCTGAATCGAAAGCAAACGTTATTCCGTCTTTAAGCAAGAAAGCTCGGCGGTGGCTCTTAGCCGTGCTTTTGCTAGGGTTGGTTGTGTGGCTCTTGATTCTCGCAATCAACTCGGGTCCTCTTGGAACGCTTGAGAACTGGTACACCGACAACGCCCGCGACACCTACGTTTCCAGCTTATTTCTCAAAGATGGTTTTTCAGTTTTCAGCCAACCTTTAAGTAGACTTGCTAGTCTCGACGTCTCAAACTACAAGTACGTCACTTGGCCTCAGATGCCACACCTGTACCCGCTTGGCAGCGTCTTGTTGTTCTTACCCTTTGGAATCCTCCTCCAAAGCGGCTTCAACTCAACTATGCTTTTCAAAATTGAAATAGCCATATTCTTGGTCGTTGCAACGGCGTGCGTTTACTTTTTCCTGAAGGTTTTCTTGAAGAAAGACATGGCTATGATTCTTAAACTTCTCGGGATCTACATCATTTATGTCACTTTGGTGGCTTACGCGGCTGATGGAATGTTTGAGTCTGTGGCTTTCATATTTGCCCTGTTCGCAGTGTATATGTTCATAACGGAACGCTACGACTACTTTTTCTTGCTTATCACTGTTTCAACGTTTTTCAAGTACGAAGCAGCTATCTTCCTTTTCCCTCTGATTGTCATCGGCTTGATAAAACTCGTCCAGAAAAACAAGCTGCCTAATTTGCTGAAAAACAAAGCAGTTGTGGCTGGCTTGATTCTCGGGATAATAAGCATTTTCACGGCTTACCTGAGCGCTCCCTATCTCGTGTCAGGCGGACCCCAGTTGATCATGAATGGGATAAATGCGTTTTCATCCAATACCCATATCGCATGGGTCGACCAATCTTTCTTTGTCTTACTAACGCTTGGAATCACTGCTTCCTATGCGATCTACATGCTTAACAAAAACGTTCTTCTTTCTTTATCAGCACTTTTCCTGCTTCTTCCAAGCTTCTTGATGCCTTACATCCAAAACTGGTATTTCCCCTTCATTTTTGTGTATGCGCTTATTCCACAGCAGAGAAAAGAGCTCAACATAACCGTGTTATGGCTGGGCTTCATGATAGGTGTGCTTGCGTATTCAGGAACCAATTTCCAACTGCTTGTCCAGTACTTCCATTAAGTTTTCCCTGCCAACGCATTGCCTTCTTTTGGTTAGATAGTGCCTCGACCATTGGTGGAACGTATGAATCAGCTCTTCTTTAGCAGTACACAAATAAATTCATGGACATAATCAATATACAAGTCAGAGATTGAGGTGGGGGACTTGGAGGCTTCTAGGGATTTCGTTTACCAAAAATTCAGCGAATATTACCGAGATCCCTCAAACGTGATCTCCGCCCCGATTCTTGCTGAGCAGAGAGAATTCGGTTACTTGATGTTTAAAGAGCGGTTCATGGTCAGGCACAAACGATTCAGCGACATAGCCAGCTTAAGATCCGCTCTCAACTACATAGTTCCATCCGACGTTTACCATTCTTGTGCTTACTACGAAAACCCAGATTTTGACATGGATAAAAAAGGTTGGATAGGAGCCGACCTGGTCTTCGACATAGACGCAGACCACATTCCGAGCGCCTGCAACAAAATACACGATGAATTCATATGCGCTAAATGCGGCTTCAGCGGCAGAGGCATAACCCCGGAAGTTTGCCCCGCCTGCGAAGGAACAAAATTCACAACTAAAACGTGGCCCTGCGAACTCTGCATACAATCCGCCAGAGAAGAAACGGCCAAGCTAGTCGATATGTTAAGCAACGATTTCGGTTTTTCCCTTGATGAATTGCATGTGTTTTTTTCGGGACATAGAGGATACCACGTGCATGTTGAAGACGAAGCCGTACGCTCGTTAGATGCTATGGCGAGAAAAGAAATCGTTGACTACGTAACGGGATTGGGTCTAGCAGTGTTGGAAACGGATGTTAAAGAGACACGGGGAAAGCGAGGCGCCAAAAGATTCAATCTTCACAATTTCGGCTGGAACAGACGACTCAAAGTTGGGATGCAAAATCTTGTTGAACATGCATCTAAAGAGGGCCTCAAAAACATCGGCGTAAACAACAATGCAATTTTAAAAAACAGGGAATCAATCATCACACGTTGCATCAATCAGGGAAGATGGGAAAGCGTCCCAGGCGTTAGCGTTCAGACTTGGCTCAAACTTGCCGAGTGCGCGAAGGATTTGCAGTCGTCGAAGATCGATACAGTTGTCACCACTGACGTTCACCGTTTAATCAGGATGAATGGAACCCTACATGGAAAAACCGGGTTGAAGAAAGTGGAGTTTCCAGCAAGGGATTTGCAGGATTTTGACCCTTTTTCTGGAGCGGTAGCTTTTAAAAAGGGGGAAGTAAAAGTGTTTGTCTCTAATGCACCAGAGTTCAAGATGAGCGGGCAAACGTTTGGTCCATACAGAAACGAGACCAAAGAGTTGCCTGTTGCAGTGGCGGTTATGCTGATCTGCAAGGGAAGGGCGAAGGTAGAAGAGTAATGTATAACGAACTTTACATGGCATGGCGACGGGAAGAAGGCGAGACTTCGCTTGGGGGTTTACCGAGTGACTTCTACGTCAAAATAGCCGACTACCTAAAAAGAATAAGAGAAGAAAACAAGCTTCCCGACAAAAAATCTGTCAAGGTAAGCTTGCTCGATAATGAGGCCGAAAACGTTGGACTTATGCTTGAAGAGTTGCTTCTGGCGAGATACAAAAAACTACTCAAGACGATCAGCCAAAAACAAGCAGTCCCCTCAGAACTTTTGACAGTTGAAGAAGCGAAAATGTGTGAGTGCTTCGTAGCCTTCGCAAGTTCTTACCAAAAATTCACCAATGACCTCTTGCAAGGCAAAATCAGCCCAACCTTCATCAGTCAAACTATTAGCCAAACGACACCCCAAATTGAAGCAAAAACCGAAGTCAAAGTCGAAATCGAAGTGGCTCATAATCGTGTGGCGTTAAGGTTCATAAAGAATATTCCGGCGATAATGGGGGCCGACATGAAGTCCTACGGTCCGTTTATAGTTGAGGATGTTGCTTCCTTGCCTGCTGAGAACGCGAAGGTTTTGGTTAAGCAGGGTTTAGCTGTGCCGGTTGAGGTTTCTTGAGGGTTGTATCGGATTTTTCTATTCTCATTTTTCGCCACAATCCTTGGGTCGCGAAGATTATAAGTGGGTACGACACGATCCAAATTATAGAGTATAGCGGACCGTAGTAGAAGTGGAACATTTCCACTTGGCTTGATTCGGCGCCGTATTGCATGCCGATGTTGAATATTGTTACGATTCTGAGCACGTTTATGAAGTAGGTTACGACCACTCCTACGGCGAAGTATCCTGCTTTAGCCTTCCAAGAGATGTGCATCTGCTGTAGAAAAACCAAAACTACCGCAGTGAAAATTAAGAAGCTTTCGATGCCCGCGCAGGGCCAAGCAATTGAGAATTTCGCCGTTCCCAACGGACCCGTGGCTTGCAGGGTCGGCATTCCGTTCTCCATCGTCATGGAAGTGACGCATCCGAGCCAGTTCAGGGTTTTGGCTGCGAGAGTAGCCGTTGTCGGAACCAAAATTTGAAATGGGGTAAATTCCCCGTAGGGGAAAACATTGTCGATGGTGTATATTGCTCCCACTAACGCGGCAAATACTCCGGGCAATGCGAGGTCCGCCAGGCCTTTCTTTCCGAAATAGAAGAGCACGATTGAACAAAATAGACCTGCAAAAACGAGGTACTCCACCGAAAGCGGCATCGAATCGTAGAAAGCAACTCCCGCATGCTGGGACCAGTTTGCTATGGCGCCGTTTAACCCGAGATAATACTCGGAAACGACATAAATCGAAGGAAGCAGCAACGCTACGGCGAAAACGGCGAGTTTCGTAGCGTCTTGTCTGCTTATTTTTGGTTTGAAAGTGTCCCAGCTTAGGATGAATTCAAGCGCTACGAGCCAGACGAAGAACAGCTGAAATGTTCTGCCTTTCCACATTAACTGAAAAGACGCCTGAGCATTAACCTGAAGGTACGGGTCAGCGGGGTTGAGTAGGAACAGTAAAGCCATTGGTGCGGCGAAAGCTATCAGTGGCAACAGCTTAACAATGACATCTAAGTGCTCAACCTTTTTTGGAAAAACCCGCATTAACGCAAACCTACATTTATGTAATCTTAAAATTGGGTTGGGTCTAAAAAAGAATTTGCCTATCGATCAAATTTTGGCACATCACGTTGTGGAGCAGAAAGAAAATTGGGTCCAGCCATGGAAGGAATTTGGCTGGCACTTCATGTTTTTTGTAGATAGGCAAAAAAGTATAAGAATGCGTATGTTCCTTCTATGCAAACCTGGTAGTGAACTACGTGAATGTTCCTAAAGAAGTAAAGACTTACTGTCCAAAATGCAAAATTCACCAAATTCACAGTGTAACGCTTTACAAGCCTGGAAAGCGTAGAGCCCTAGCTAAGGGTGAACGCCACCATGAAAGAGAAAAAGAGGGTTATGGTGGGCAAAAATATCCGTTGCAAAGAGAATTTGCGAAGACGACGAAAAAACAAACGTTACGCCTTAAATGTAAAGTTTGCAATTACATGAGGCACAAAGACGGAATCCGTCTGAGAAAACTGAATATACAGTAGTTATGGAGAGAAAGTTATGTCTGAATGGAGTAAACTTATCCCGAAACCGCGAAGCGTCTTCCTCAGAGTTAAATGCTCAAAATGTGGAAACGAACAATTAGTCTTCAGCAACGCCGTCAACAAAATAACCTGCAACGTGTGCGGAGAAACGCTTGCGGAGCCGACTGGCGGAAGAGCGAAGATTAATGGTGACGTTCAAGCCGTTCTCGAATAAGGGATGACGACATGAATGGCTGAGCGCAAGCCCGAGGGGCCTGAAGCTGGCGACTTGGTCAACGCCACTGCAGAAACCGTCACGGATTATGGCGCTAATGCTAAACTTGCTGAATTCAGAAATCGCGGGTTGCTTTACGTTTTAGAGAAATTATACGTTATGTCTGCATCAAAGTATAATGGTGAAGTTGCAGCTGAAAACAGTATGCAGGCTAAAGGCGTACTTCAGAAAACATCCCAAAACTTCGTAACAGCCGTCTCAAAAGAAGGCGGGCAGGGCTCTTTCAGAAGGGAAAAATAATTGGTTTGGCAACTTCGTAAATGTGTAGACTGCAACAAGTACACTCTCAAAAAGGATAGCTGCCCCTACTGCGGTGGACCCGTTAGAATTCCACATCCACCCAAGTTTTCCCCCGACGACAAATACCTAAAGTATCGAATGGCAATGAAAAGGAGTAGCGAAGAATGAAAGAAACATATCTAAAACAGTTTGCTGAAATCCAGCCGAACAACCCAATTCTCATAGAAGGTCTTCCCGGACTAGGGCTCGTTGGAAAAATCGCCCTCCGATACATGGTCAAGCAGTTGAAACCCAAAAAAGTAGCATATCTCTACTCGCCCCACTTCCCTTACTTCGTCCTAGTTAACAAAAAAGGAAATGTCCGTCTCTTACGCGGCGTATTTTACTATTATAAAAACCCCAAAGGGAACGACTTGATTCTATTCACTGGCGATAGCCAATCACAAACCATCGAAGGACAATACGAAATCGCTGATCAAATTCTTGCCTTCTCAGAAAATCACAACGTAAAAACAATCGCAACAATCGGCGGCTACCGTATGGAACCTAAAGAAAAGCCCAAAGTCTACATCGCCGCAACATCACAGGAAATCCTCGATCAAGCCCTAAGCGCAGGCGCTATCCTTAGCACTGCAGGAAGCCCTATTGTTGGAACAGCCGGTTTAATTCTTGGCCTAGCAAAATTCAAAAAAATAGGTGCTCTCTGCTTGCTTGGCGAAACACGCGGTTACCTACCTGATCCGCTCTCAGCAAAAAGCGTGCTTGAAGTCTTAAAATCCACGTTCAACTTCGACTTGGACCTCAAAGGATTAGACGAGGAAATCGCCAGAGCGGAAACAATGGTGGCTCGCCTCCAGCAGATCGAAGAGAAACGGGCACTTGAAGCTGAACAAACACGTAAAGAAGACGATAAAAAGACCACTTACATTTCTTAAGCTAAACTTTCTTTTATTAACTTCAAAGTTTTGTGCTTTGCCATCCTGTTACTGAAAGTGAAACTCTGTTTACGGGGTCCATCTTGATTATTTCGAGTACTTGTTCCCGCAACAAATTAGATTGGTTTCATTTCAGTTCGCAGCTCTGTCTACGTTTTCTTTAGGCATCCTTCCCTAGGCTCATAGATTGTTCCTTCACGGAGCAACTGGCTTATCATTCGTTCGACTTCGTTCCTTGGAATCTTGCTTTTCGTTTCCAACTCGGTGACTAGAGCGTCTTTCTCAACGATACCTGTTACTTTCTCCAAGCTCATGAGCGTTGACAACACAATGGAGAGCCTGTCGCGGATACTCTTGGGTCTACCTGTCATTATAAGGTCAATGTCCATCTTGTAGGAGGACAAGTCGATTCCTACTTCTTCCAAAGACTTCTTCATAATGGTAATGGCTGCGCCAGCATCTTCAGCAGTTACTTCTCGGCGAAGCGCCACTCTAGCTCGGGCTTCTGAAAGGCGAACCAGCGACTCAAGCTGTCTCGCAGTAATCGCTACAGGTGAGCCTTCTGTTTCGCTTGCAGAACGCATTGCTAAGTAAAAGTCGCTAAGCTGCTTTAACGCCTCTTCGGAAAGCACAGGCTTAATCCCTTTCGCGTAACTTACATATTTTCTCAGCAGCTCCGCATCAACCTGCGCCTCAACAGGGCTCACACCCCTTCGATGGATCTCCAAGATGTGTTTTGACATTTTGCTGTCTGACTCTTTATTGGGCACGTCGCGAAGCACGAAAATCAAGTCAAAACGGGAAAGGATGGTTACTGGTAACGGAACGTTCTCAGCCACGGTGCGGTTAGGTTCATACCTGCCTAAGGACGGGTTAGCCGCAGCCAACACCGCAGTCCGAGCATTTAACGTAGCGACAATGCCACCTTTTGCGACCGAAACTGTGTGCTGCTCCATGGCTTCGTGGATGGCAACTCGGTCTTCGGGACGCATCTTGTCCATTTCGTCGATGCATGCTATTCCTTTGTCAGCCAGGACCAATGCGCCTGCTTCCAGACTCATACTTCCGCCTTTCTCCCTTACCACGGCGGCCGTTAATCCTGCAGCGGTTGTTCCTCTTCCTGAAGTGTATAGTCCACGAGGCGCTATTCTTGCAACATACTGGAGAAGCTGTGATTTGGCTGTTCCAGGGTCACCGATCAATAGGATGTTGGGTTCTCCCCTGATGCTTACGTCAGGAAGGCTTTTTGAAACTCCTCCAAAGAGAAGATACATTATTGCTTCTTTGATGTGTTCATAGCCGAAGATTGATGGCGCGATGGAGTCCCTGATTTTCCTGTGAACCCAAGGGTCCTTCCCGAGGGCATGGATTTTTTCTTCCTCTTCCGGTGTAGGTGGCGAAGTTTCTGGTTCTTTGCCTAGCAGTTCTACTGAGTTAGCGTCTAATTGAAGAATAAAAGTTCGAAGTTTCCCCATTCCCATCAGAGAAGGTGCAAAGGCATGAACGATGCCAACTATAGAAACGTGGTCTCCGGGTCTGGCTACATCTACGATGTCATCACCAACGGTTTTGACGGCTAACGTGCGGGGGAGCTGTCCAGGAGGAAGATCTTCGGGTTTTTCTTGTAGACGCAGGTCCTGTGAGTCAATGAATGTGGATTCTTCCTGGACGAATTCGAAGGGGCCGTCTCTTCCGCAGTCAGGTGCAACGCACACCGATGGCGCTTTTAAAAACTGCCCGGTTTGCTCCACCATATTCATTGTTCCGCAGCGTCTGCATTTGAAGGCTCCTTGCAGAACCATGGGCCTTACGGGTGTGGCTCTTACAACTATGCCTTCAATCATGACCAGCTTGGTCATCTGTTTTGATCCGAGTTTTCTAAGCTGTTCCTTGCCGAGAAGCTGCACGATTCTTATGATGATTTTCTCTATTTTCTCGGCGTACTCAGCGTCCTCTATGCGGAGCTGCTCGTAAGCACCTTTTCCGGCATGTTGCAAATACTCTTCGGGTCTGTTGAGCAGCTGTTCCGCGAGCGCTTGGTCAAAGCCGTAGAGCTCTTCAAAATCGATTAATATCGAGTTTTTTCCAGTGATGGCTAACTGCCCAATCCTTTGACGGTACTTTTCTTTCTTGAAGAACTCTTGAAAACGCTGCTGTGGATCCACCGTAAACTGCTCGTTTGTCATCCCTACTTTTCACCTTCTAAAATTTTGGCTTTCCACTCAGAAATAATCTTGACGAGCCGCTCGTATAGGATTTTTTCTTCGTTTGATAACTTTTTAACGACTTGTTCACTTTGTCCAGGCGCTGCTGAGAGCGCAACGATCTTTTTCAGCCGGGAATTTACCACGTCTTTTGCCAGATGCTGCGTTTTCTGGTACTCGTTTATTTTTTCGGGCTGAGTAGCATCCTGCTTCAGAATGGTCAGATAGCGTCTGAGTTTGGGGTAAAAGTCGTCTGGCAACTCAGAGATTTGCCCCGGAATCTGCACGCCCTCTCTCCACTGCACCTTAAACAGCTTGGTTGAGTCTAGCAGATCGTCCTCGCGGAAATGAACCATGCCCGCGTTGGCAAGCTCTGTTGCTACCCAAAAATAAATTTCGTACTCGTTTCCTTCGTCAAAAGGGCCAACCGTCAAGCCGGCAAGCTTGATTTCAGGACAGTTTCTATTAGCGACGATTCTGACAAGTGAATTCTCATAGCAGAAATCCAACGCGCAAATTTTAGCAGCCAACCGTTAACTCTCCCTGTCCCATAGCTTCCCACTTTGTGGGGTTCAACTCATATGGCGGAAGTAGTTTTAAGGTTTCCTACAAATAAAATCAAAGACGAGAAAAACAAAAAGAAGCGGCTTATTTTCGCCCAACGCCGCCGGTAGAAGGTGATCGATCCCGGGATCAAATGAATTTATGGCCATAAGCCCAGTGTTTTTATTGCGTTAGCGACCCTGCCGACACCCAACATCAACGCGCCCGTGCGCATATCGCTCTCCTCCCTCTCTGCCAAGGCGACGACGTCTTTGAAGGCTTTGGTCATTTTATCTTCAAGTTTGCTGTTGACGGTTTCCAATGTCCATTGCTCACGAGTCAGGTTTTGGACCCATTCAAAGTAGCTGACGGTTACTCCGCCGCTGTTGGCAAGAATGTCAGGGATGAGACAAATCTCTTTCTCATAGAGAACCTTATCTGCCTCAGGTGTAGTGGGTCCGTTTGCAGCTTCAGCAACCATTTTCGCCTTAATTTTGTCGGCGTTTTTGCAGGTAATTTGGTTCTCAAGCGCCGCCGGGATGAGCACGTCACAGGGCAGCTCCAGCAATTCTTCGTTGGTTATGTTTTTGGAGCCTTTGTAGTTTTGTAGGGACCCATTTTTTTCTTTGTACTCCAAAACGTCTGGGATGTTTAATCCGTCTGGGTTGTAGATGCCTCCAGTGGAGTCGCTGACCGCTATCACTTTGGCGCCTACTTCTTGAGCTGCAGTTGCAGCATGGTAGCCGACGTTGCCGAAGCCCTGAATTGCTACTGATGCGTTTTTGAGTTTGAGACCGCTATTTTCCGCTGCCTGCTTCACGCAGTGGATTACACCTCTGCCCGTCGCCTCGGTTCTTCCCCATGATCCACCAATTTCAACAGGTTTGCCTGTGGCGCTTTCGGGTATGCTGTAGCCTTTGAGTTGGCTGTAAGTGTCCATTATCCAAGCCATGGTTTGAGCGTCAGTGTACATGTCCGGCGCCGGTATATCGCGGTGAGGACCCAAATAATCAACAATTAGACTGACGTACCTTCTTGTTAGGCGTTCAAGTTCGTGTCTGCTCATTTTTTTGGTGTCGACAACTACGGCGCCTTTTGCTCCACCAAATGGAATGTTTGCGATGGCACATTTCCAAGTCATCAACATCGCCAAAGCGGTGACATCGTCAAGCGTAACGTTGGGGCTGTATCGGATTCCTCCCTTGAAAGGTCCACGTGCATCCCAATGCTGGACTCGAACGCCGCTGAAGACCCCGACGACGCCGTTGTCCATGCGTATGTCGATGCTGACGCTGATGGATCTTTTTGGCAGGCTCAGCATCCTGCATATTCCTGGGTCTAACTCTAATTTTTTGGTTGCGAGTTTAAGTTGGGATAATGCTACATTTAATGTTGCATGTTCTTCCGCCATAAAATCTAGCCTTCTACAAGAATTGTTAATTAGGAATGGCTAGATAAGAATTGCCTTCTTTGTTTTCTGTGTGTTTGGTTGATGCTTTTGTATACCGATTGCTCCTGCGCAGCGGGGATTTTTCTTTGTGTTTTGGGTTGCTTTTTTGAAATAGGGCTTGATTGGCTGCAGGTTGAGTCGAAAAAAATCAAAATTAGTCTAAAAGGGTCAATAAAAGTTAAAATAAGTCTATAAAAGTCGAAATAAATCAAAAATAGTTACATGTAGAGAAAAGAAGTGTGAATTAGCGGCGGTTTTGCTGCTTTTCGCGCAGAATTTTTTCTTTGTGTTTTGGGTTGCTTTATTGGTTTAGGGTTAAGATTGTTTGCAACTGTGAGCTAGAAACATCTAAAAAAATCTAAAAAGCTCTATTTTCATCTAAAATGCTCTAGAAAAGAGAATTATGGTCAAAAATAGCTAATGCCAAAATTCAATTATGACTCCGGTTGCTTATGCCTTATTTTCTAGATTTACTTGACGATTCCTTCCCGAAGATTTCCAGGAAACCCTTCATTTTCCAATAGGTATCCAAAAATTCCAAGCCGCGTGGCGTCGCAAAATAAAGCGTTTGTTCCTCCAACGTAAGTTTTCTTGCTAAGCCGTAACTGCTCAGTGCATCCAATATCTTCCTTAGGCGGTCTACTGGGACGCCTACGCCGTAGGAGACACGGGTGATTTTGCCACCTTCAGGGTAACGTATCAGTACCTCAAGCACTTGGGCGTACAGGTCGGTTCTTGAACGCTTTGTTTCTCGGATTCTCATGCGGTCGCATCTCCCGTATGTCAAAATGGTGGTTTAGGAATTGTATCCGTTTTTTTGGGCTCTTCGCTTACAGCTGCGCCAAAATCCATCTTGAACTCGTCGGTGTAGGTAACCTGCTCGGCGGCTGAACCCTGCTCCAGCTTAACCTTGTCGGCAAATATGCGTCCTGCTCTACACATGGCGCCAAGCACAACTTCCTTTCCGTAAACGTCGTCCACTCTCGCCATCCCACCCCCTGCCCACAGCCCCCTCGAAACTATTGCCTGATTAAGAAGGATTGCGTGGTGTTCAATAACCCAGTCAACGCCTACTTGGTTACAGCTTACGTCGGCGCTTTTGCCGATAATGACTTGTTCGCCGATCAAGGTGCCTTCGCATCGGCTGCCGCTACGCACCGTTACCAGACGGGCTTTCAAGCCCTCTTTAACCTCTGTTTTTCCGCTTATATCCGCCTCTTCCTGCACAACGATTTTTCCCGCAGCAAGTTTCCCGCTGAAAGCAAGCTGCCTGCACTCTAAGACGCCGGAAATCTGCGAGTTGCCGCAACCCTTGAACAAGTCCGAAACATGCAATGAACCGGACACCTCAAATTTTCCTCCAACCTCCGCCTTCTGCGAGGTGCAACTGCCGCTTATTTCTATGACGCCGCCGGCTTCTATGATGTCGCAGGTTAAGTCTCCGCCGACTTCGAGCTTGCCGAATGTTGAGATTCTGTGTCCTTTGCATCCGGCTGGTAGGCAGCCTCGGCCATAGACCTGCAGTTCGCCGAATTCTAAGGGGGCTTTTGCGATGAATTTTCCGCCGACGTGAATGCTGCCGGTTATGGAGCCGCCGCCGACTTCTGCTTCGCCGCCCACGTTTAAGTCGCCTATTTTTACGGGTCCTGACGCGACAACTTTGCCGCCTACATCAACGCTTTGGGCTTCGAGCCTGTTTTGGACGTCTGCGCGTCCGCCTACCCGCATTCTGCCACATTTTACTGCACCTGCCTCGATTTTTCCGCCCACATCGATGTCACCGGCGATAATTGCGCCCTTGACTTCAACAGAGTGGCTAACGTTAAGCTGCTTGTGAACAGTCAAGTTGCCGGATACCTCAAGCTTTCCAACGTAGCGCCCTATCAACTCAAGCCGTGCGCTTTGACCGCCAGCATTGAGTTCTCCTGTTTTTGACATAAAAACTTCAGATTGTATCGAGTCGCATTCGAGGCTGCCATTCACATATGCTTTGCCTTCAAGGTAGACGCCTTTGGAGACATTGATGGTTTTGCCGCCTGCGGCTTGGAGAGTTGCGTTGTGGCCGACTTTGAGTTCGCCGTCAACAGTGTCCAGTGTAACGTTTTGACCGCGTCTGATACGTAAATCTGACATGTCCCTATCTACACCTCTTGCGCTTTTAAGGGTGGCTCACTTTTTGTTACTGCCGCCATTACTCTTCGCCCCTATTCAGCCTTCAATGCTCTGCGTGCAATCAAGTAGCCCGCGACAGCAAGCACTGAGGCAAACACGACAAGATACAGCATGTTCCACCCGACCGTTGACAGCTGGCTGGCAGTTAGGTTCCCGTTAACGATTAGCAGCCTCGAGGTTTCAACAGCTTTGGTTACTGGGTTAACCTGCGCTGTGCCTTTTAGCCAAGACGGAAACGTACCAAGCGGAAACATTGCGCTACTCATGAACACTAGCGGGAACGCAAGGAAATTGATGATTGCAATCAATGAATCTACGACTTTCACGGAGAAAGCAACAGAAGTAAATAGGCAGCCGAACCCAAACGTCACTAGCGCAATCGCTGCAAATATTCCCAGCAAGTTTAACGCACCAAAGCCAGCCCCGACTTGCAAGCCGTTAGGAAGTAGCACAGCCACGATGAAAGTAATCACCGCAATGAACATGGCCTTCACAAAGTTCTGCAGTGCACCAGAGAAGAATATTGATGCCCTAGATATCGGTGAAGTCAGTAGTGAGTTAAGGTAGCCTAGTTGTCGATCAAGGACTATGTCGATGCCGCCGTAAGCCATGTTAATTATAACTATCAAAGTTATTATCCCCGCTGTAAGGAAAGTTATGTAGTTTGCTGCGCCCCCAAATACCGAACTTATTGCAGATTTGATTTGTAACACCGTGGTTGGCGACAGCGAGGTGCCACCGACTTTTGATGGCACTAGGTTAACTGGGTTAAACGAGCTGCCGAAAAGAGCAAGCCAAAAGACCGCCATGAATACACCCGGCATGATGGCGGCGGGGTTGCGGATCCATTTTTTCAGTGACCGTGCGGTCAGGGCTAAAGTGTCGGCGAACATTTACTTCATCCTCTCTATTAGGACTCTTTGAGCATAAGAATCCCCATTTGTAGCTTTATCACGCATTGTATTGCCTGTGATTTGTAGGAAAACTTGGTCAAGCGTCGGTTTAATCAAATTTATGTCGGAAATACTGAGTCCGCTCTTAGTGACTGCTTCGACAATTGCCGGAAGGGCGTCGGTTCTTACCAATTTAATCTTGTATATTCCGCCTTCTTTCTCAACTTCAGTTACGAATTGGATCCTGCGAAGCGAGGCTGATATGTCGGCCCCATCTGTAAGCTTAAGTGTCAATATAGTGCCCCCGAGCTTTTTCTTAAGTTCGGTTGGGTTACCCGACACTTTGATTACGCCAGTGTCGATTATGGCGATTCGGTCGCATAATGAGTCGGCTTCTTCCAGGTAATGTGTCGTCATAAACACGGTAATTCCGTCATCATGGTTAAGTCCCTTGATGTAAGCCCACATGTTCTGTCTTGTCTGAATATCCAATCCCAGCGTTGGCTCATCCAAAAACAGGATTTTCGGCTCATGAATTAACCCCATAGCCAATTGGAGCCGTCTGCGCATGCCGCCCGAGTAAGTTTTTACTTGTCTTTGCGCTGCGCTTTCAAGTTCTAGAAGCTTGAGCAGATCTTGAGCTTTATTGCGAGCTTTGTCATTTGGGACATGGTGAAGTTTGGCTGAGAGCATTAGGTTTTCTACACCTTTGAGCTCGTCGTCTGCTGTGAGTTCCTGCGGTACGACTCCAATGATTTTGCGGACTTCTGCTGGCTTACTGCTTACGTCGTATCCAGCTACGGTTGCTTTCCCTGAAGTTAATGCCGCTAACGTTGTCAGCATCTTTATTGTGGTGGTTTTTCCGGCACCGTTGGGCCCCAGAAAACCGAACAGTTCTCCTTCTTCAACCGAGAAAGAAATATCGTCGACAGCCTTGACTGATTTCTTGTATATTTTTGTGAGGCCTTCAGCCTCGATTATTTTATTTTTCATCCGATTCACTTCTATCTGGGTAAATCAGTGAATCTCAATAAATAGTCAGTTCACAGCTGGTAAACACAAAAAGTACACACAATAAGTGAGTGGGATTAGTTCAAAACGTGCCGGTTAAGTGCTTTCGAAAAAACAGTGGAAGCGGCGTTAGAATTTTTCAAGGCATTCTTCGAATTGTTTTCTGTCTCTGAGACATTGCGGGCAGACGCAGCTGAGCGGAAGGTTTTTGGTGGTACATATGTCGAGGTATTTGCAGTTAGCACAGGGGAACTCTTTGCCGCATCTGGTGCAGCTTTGAAGGAAAACCACTTCGGTGCCCAATATGGCGCCGATTGTATCTATGAGTTTTTCGATGTTGTTGCAGTCTTTTATGGAGAAGAGCATGCGTTCTCTGTTGTAATCAAGACCCAGATTCATTAGAAGCACAAATTTTTCTCGCTCAACCCTAGGAAGCGTGAATCCCTTCGGGTTTAATATTGTCACGTTGTTTCTCCTAGTACCTGTTCATTTTAACGAGGAAATCTACTTCTTCAGGTGTGAAGTTGAACCAGGAAATCAGGGCGCTTGTTTTCTGTTGTTGCAGCAGGGTTTTGACGTAGGGAACGAAGTCGTGTTTTGCTTTCGAGTGGGACACGTGGCATTGGGCTCCTATTTTGCCGCAGATGGCGTCTAGCATTGACCTTTTGCCTTTGGTCCAAAACAGGGTGATGATGCGTATAGGCGGCGTGATTAATTCGAAAGGTTGGTATGACTGAGGGCAAACTGATGCAGCTTGAGACATGGAGTTGAAGAAGTATTTTAGAAGATGCCAGTTTTCAGTTCCGACTCTGCCACGGTAAATGTCGGCTTGAGAGATGAAATTGTAGGCGGCTGCAAGCTCAATTGGGTTAGTGTACCGTTTGGGCAAGTTGTCGCTTACCGACATCAGAAATTCATCGTAATCAACGTTTGATCGGCTTAGTAAAGTTGACGCTTCTTGGATGGATTTTGCTGAAAAGTATCCTCTTAGCGTTTCGTCCATGCTGATGTCTTTGTTTCTTGAACTCAATGCCATGGTGTCTTGAAGGGTTAGGATATGGTTTTCTTCGCTGAGGCTTTGCAGGTCGTTTATTGCTGACCGTACGTCTCCTCGACTGTTCTGGGCAATGTGTTCGAGAGCTTCAAACTCGGCTTTGACATGTTCCAGCAGACAGATTTTCTGCAACAAAGCGATGAGGAGTGGGATTCGTATTTGTTGAAAACGTATGAGCAAACAAACTTTCTTGAGGGGTCTAAGCTTATCTATGTCAGGGTCGTTTGCCGCCATGATAACAGGAACTTGGGATTTCTCCACGATTTCTATGATGGCGCTTACGCCGCCTCTGTCTTCGTTACCTGCGATACCATCGACTTCATCCAGGAAGAGAATATTCCCTTTGCTCTGGGTTGAGATCGAGAAGTGGTCGAGGGCTAGATAGGAGGTGGCGGGTTTTGCGATGGCGTTGATGGCTTTTTCTGAGCGGGTGTCGCTGGCATTCATTTCGATGATAGTGAAGCCGAACTCTTTTGCGGCAGCGTTAGCAAGCGCTGTTTTTCCCACTCCAGGGGGTCCATACAGAAGCACAGCCTTCTTTTTGCTTCTGCTTTTACCTTTTAGCCAGTCGACGAATGAGGCTTTCGCTTCTTCGTTGCCCACTATGTCCTCTATTTTTTGGGGGCGGTACTTTTCAACCCATAAAATGTCATTTTTCATAGGTTTCCATTATGCCTCTTCCGAACTTGGCGAATTGCGCGAGCAGCGCGCTTAGTTGTATGTCGCTGTTGGCGCCTTCTGTTAGGCGGTAATCGTATTCGCCGATTACGTTTGAGATTTCTGCTTTTTGCTCAGGTGTCAAATCTGACATTTTGAAGATTTCCCGTTGCACCTGTCGTATTATTTCTGAGCCTGAAAACCCGTAGGAACCCATTATTTCATACATTTTTTTTCGAGCTTCCATGAAGTCTCCGAACAAGGCTTTCCTAATCATCTGTTGGACCTGCGCTGGACTGGCTTCCCCTATAACTAAGGACACTGTTTTCTCATCCACCAAGCCTTCCCTGTAGGATGAAGCCGTCTGTAACACGTTTATGGCGTGTCGGAGGTCACCTTCAGAGAAATCCACGATTCTGTCGGCTGCTTCCGGCGTCAGCTTGACATTTTCTCTTTTAGCAAGGCATTCAAGATGCTCCTTCATAGCTTGCTTATCAAGTTTTGAAAAACGGAAGATGGCACAACGGCTCTGTATGGGCTCAATAATTTTGCTTGATTGGTTACAAATTAGAATGAACCTTGATGTTCGGGAACCCGTCTCCATGATTCTTCTCAACGCTGTTTGAGCGGGACCAGTCATCTGGTCGCATTCGTCCAGAATAATTAGGGAAAATGGTACGTTTTCGAAGCCTGATCGGCTGTAACGCGAGAAATCCTTTATTCTTTCACGAACGGTGTCGATCCCTCTTTCGTCGGATGCGTTTAGTTCCAACGTGAAGCTTTTCCAGTTAAGACCAAAAAGTTCGTGTGCAATGCAAAGGGCGAGGGTAGTTTTCCCTGTACCTGGTATGCCGGCGAACATAAGGTGGGGCATAGTTTTGGGTTTTTTCATGAAAGCTTTGAGGCTTTCAACGATGTCGCATAAGTCTACGACTTCATTTAGATTTTTTGGGCGGTACTTTTCAACCCACATAAGTGCTTCTTCGTTAGCAGCCATTAAGTAAACACCTTTCACAATAAATTATACAATAACGTGTTAGAACTACGCATTTAAATTTTCCCCAGACGCATCGAACTTAATAGAGGACAAGTGGTGTTGGGCTTTTTTAACCGATTTTGCTGCCTTCAGCAATGTCTTTCTCAGGCATAAGCACCGTCACGTTGGCTTCACCGTCTTCAGCAGCCAAAATCATGCATTGCGATTCGACCCCTGCCAAAACACGCCTTTGCAGATTTAAGAGAAAAACGCATTTTTTGCCGACCAACTGCTCAGGTGTATAATACTTTAGCAATCCTGCAACCGCTTGCCTTTTCTCAGATCCAAAGTCAACCGTCAGTTTGATGAGCTTCTTTGAGTTAGGAATCTGCGTTGCCTCAATTACCTTTCCTATTCGTAGGTCAAGTTTTTGGAACTCCTCGAAGGATATTTCTTCAGCCAAACCCGTCCACGCTCTAACGATTAGTTCACTTTTCAGCGATATTTACTTTGCTTTGAAACATCAAGCTGTTTCTTTGCCCGGTCGCTAAAATGTGAGCTTGCAAGGTCGGCTCTGGAATCCGGGTTTTCGAGCAGTGCAAAACAATTTTCACCGCAGTTTCAAGAGAAACCATGTGGCCGATGCTTACGAAAATGGGTTTTGCGGTCCGCTTCGTTTCAACCACCGCGCCGATGACTTCTTCATTATCGACCAAAAAGGTTTGCCCCTGCATCTCTACTGGTTTGCCTATTAATCGGCTTTTGGCAACTCCTAATGTCGGTTTTCCCAATGCAAGGCCAAGGTGACTTGCAAATCCGCACCTATATGGGTGAGCGTATCCATGTGCGTCAACAAAGAATACGTCTGGTGGAATCTTCAATTTCTTGATTGCTGCCATTGCAGGAAGGATTTCCCGAAAAGAAAGCAAAGTTGGAATATACGGCATCTTCACAGGGCAGATAGCAACTTCTGATTCAAGAAGTTTGAGGGACTCGTAATCCAAGACTGCCACGGCGCCTATCCCCACATCGCCGACATATGAAACATCTACGCCCGCGACCATTTTAACATGCTTTGATAACCTGTCTTCCAAAATTATTTTCTTTGAAAGGGAACGCTGAGTTTTATGTGCCTTTTCTACTGAGAAATTCTTCGTTAGTTTGCGGGTTTGACTCAAGTTTTTTCCTTTCGTGGTTTGCGTTTGGCTGTTAGTTTTCGTGGTTCAAACATTTTCAGATAGTCTTCGAGGGATTTTCTGCGGATTTCAAATGTGACGTCGCCGCGGGTTGTTTCGATTATTCTTCGTGCAATGTCAGATTTGTGCCTGAGACCTGGAACAAGCATGTATGCTTCGTCGAGTCCCAAGAGTTGGATAAATACTTGATCCATGATTTCAAGGCATTCTTCTCCTTTCTTGACCTCGCCTTCGCGTAGGTTATCAAGCGCTAAACGCCTATATTCGCCTACTACATCGGCTAAACCGAGCACGTAATCAATTGATGGAACGCTAATTTCAGCTGGAGTGACAAAACGAGACTCTTTAACTAAAATTAGGAAGATGCGTGCTTCTGAATATTCTTGGAGTGCCGCGCTGAACATGCCACCGTAGATGACTTCGGGGCAGTCGTCCGATAAGGTTTGGAGAGCTGAGATTTTTTCTTTTGCTTCAGCAATGAGTTTTTCGGCTTCGACGTATCTTTTTTGGTGGATTAGCAGGATGGCTTGTTTGGATAGGCTTGTTGCTTTACGCATGCTTTCATGCGTTTCCTCTCGGATTTTGTTTTTTTGCATGAGCTCTTTTTTTACTTCTTGCAAAACGCTTTCCAAACCGGACAATGGAATCATCAGAATAAGTTGAATTGTTTCGTAGTTTATTTCAATTTCTTATGACGGTTTAACTTAGGCGTCAGGCCATTTCTCTATCAGAACTTTGCTGCCGCCCAAAACAAAGCTTACTTTGACAAACCTTGAGTCGGTTACTTTGAATGGGAACATGCTGTCTTCAGCAAGATCTTTGGGTAAATAAACCATGCATTTTCCGTCTTTTCTCCTAAACAGACGTCCCTTTCCTTCGCTGACCATACATACAACCGCTTATCAGTTAAGTCATAAGGAAAAAAATAACTATTTAAGCCTTGTTCGACTCTGCGCGTTGGCGGCTCTCGACCAAGAAAAGCGTTTGTCCTCCGTCGTTCAGCCTATGACATGCGCCTGTTTGGATATTTTATATGTGCCTTTGGTTCCACTTTTAGACTGGGGGAGAAGGCGGTGAAAGAGATTAGGACGTTCCAGGTAGGTTACTACTTGTTACTAATTCAACCACAAAAAACAAATAGCTAAGGCAACCAAGGGACGATGATATTTTTGACGATACTTAAACACAAAATTGTGTCAAAGCGAAAGTTAAGCAAAATCTTAGAATCAGGGTTTAGTCGCTCCCAACTTGGATTGCCTTTTTCAACTTACTCAGCAGCACTACCCTGCTTTCTGGTGCTTCGTGAATTATCATGTAACCCGTCTTCTCCGATAGTTTTTTGGCAAAATCCTTGACTTCGCTGTGCATAGGCATTCGTTCAAACCCTAAACGCAGGTTCGAGAAGCCAATATGCATGTAAGCTTTGGCTTCAATGTAGGTTGGATTGGCCATTTCAACGAGTTTTGCATACTCGTCTACGTGATTCATGTTCAATTCTTTAACAAGTGTTGTCCGAATAACTGTAGGGCAACGGAAGCTCTGAAGCAAACTAAGCGTTTCATTTAGTTTTGCCCACGCGCTTGGGAACTCGGGTCGGCAAACCCGCTTGTACAACTGCTCATTTGGAGCGCACACTGAAATGTAGAGTTGGGTTGGCTCCTTGCTGAGAGTTGAAAGTTTTGAAGGAAGGGTTCCGTTGCTTACGAGGAAAGTGGTTAAGCCTTTCTGCTTGAAAGTTCGAATAAGCTCGCCGAGTGGTTCGTACAGTGTTGGTTCCCCTGTTAAGCTTATGGCAACTTGTTTTGGTGTCAAGGCTTCTTGGAATTTGCGCCAGTTCGCTTTTTCGTTGCCCTTATACCCCGTTAAAATTTTTTCTTGTGCCTTCAAACATCCCTCAACGATCGCCTCAGGCGAGTCAACTTTGGGAATTCTTGTTTCGTCCCAGGTGACTTGCAAGTCGCCGCTTTGTGCTCTCCAGCAGAACAGGCATTGCTGGGTGCAGTAGTAGAGGCTGGGTGTCATTTGGATGCATCTGTGTGATTTTATGCCGTAAAACTTCTGTTTGTAACAGGTTCGGTTGTTGATTATGGATTCGTAGAGCCACTTGCACCTTTTAACTGCTGAGTGGCTGCCGACGAGATGGTATTTTTGTTTCTTGAGGGCGCTTGAAAGCGTGGCTGCCGTGTTTTCTTCCAACTCTTCCACCGAAATTTATGTACAGATAGAATGTTCGTTCTTTTAAAAATCCCGTTCCTCAAGGTTACTTTTACGCTTGGATTCTCAATGATGATTTTGTCTTGGGGCGGTGAGTCCTTTATTTGGAGGTTAAACGGCAAAGTTTAAAATCATCTCTTAATTAATCATGAGTCAACTATAGAGGATAGTATCATTTCGGGAGAGCAGAGAGGTTTGAATCAGAAGATTGTTGCAGTTACCATCTTGGTCTTTATGTCTTTAGCGGTTGCACTTACACCTTTCGCCAATGTGCTTGGGCAAAGCAGTCAACTTGGTGTAAGTATTATACAGGTTGTTCCTGCATCCGAAGCAAACTCGCTTGTCCAAACTCCGAGTGTGTACAACGGGTCAGCTGGTCAACTCTACAACATTAAAGGGGAAATCTACGTCCAAAACGGCACATTCAATGTAATAATAGGTAACACGATTGTGGCAAGCGGCATAGCTGACGGATTGTACGTCAACACAAACTTTACTGTTCCTCAGCTTCCAGGCGGCGACTACAACTTTCTGATCGAAGACATTAAAGAAGGAAACCTGAACTCTACCGGCAACACTCCTGAACAGTTCTTAATCACACCTGGCTACAACATAACCCCTGCCAATTCATACAATCAGGAAGGCAGCACTGTACCCTTGACTGTCACGGTCACCGGAGGCAACTCAGGTGCAAGCTACACAGCTAACATAACTGTTGTGCTCCCAAGCCCGCTTAACGGGAACTTTTCGGATGTATTGTCTATGGTTGCGAATTCGATTGGAACTGCAAGCACGCAGATCGACTTTCCAAGCAGTAACTTCCTATCAGGTGACTCGCTTGGTATATCACCTGCCACAGTTTACGCAGGCAATTACACCTTGTATTTTAACCTGACCCAGGTTTTAGCTTCAAACCAGTTTACCGTAGGTTTCCTAGATTCAACAACTTACCACAGAGGTCAAACCGCAACGATAGCAGCGCAGGGATACTCAGCTGGGCAAACGGTGTCGGTCAGCGTTACCAATGTAGCAACAGGTGCCAGCCTAACATCGATCTCCTCAGTAACCGCTGATGCCAGTGGAGTAATAAGCACGCCTTTGCCAATTCCTACGAACGCAGCCGTAGGAAACTACAAAGTGACAATCACAACGACTAGCGGCACCGCAAAACTAGTGCCTGACTCACAGACTTTTTCGATTCCCGGGTATTCGGTCAGCATCACAACACTAAACCTTAACAATCAAATAGCCCCAAACATTTTCATTAAAGCCCAAGACCAAAATTCCAACACGTCTTCTAACGCTACAAGCGACAGCAACGGCAAGGCAAACTTCAAGCTGGAAGCTGGCCCCTACATTTTGACTGCTTCATTCAAAGGTGTCAATGTCGGCCAAACAAACATAACAGTTACCGGCGCAGGCAACTTTAACTTTGCATGCCTGTTAGCTAACCTTTTAATTAAGGTACAAAACGAAAATGGAACGGCATTACCTTTTGTGAATTTGGCCATAAGCTACCAGTACGGATCCTCTCAAACCGCGAACATTTCGGCTCAAACAGGCGTCACAGGGACCTACACCTTGAACTCCACGATAACTGGAATAAGCTACACTGTCCAGGCTTCACTTTACGGTAAAGTATTCAACACAGGCAACGATACTATCAATAGCCTTCCAGCACAAGCAATCTATCAATTTGTGATTACATGTCCATCAGAGCCCTTGACAATCAATGTCGTCGGCTATAATAACGCCGCAATCTCCGGCGCAAGCATAAGTCTCGTCGAATTAACAAACGGCTTATTCTACACAACCACAACAGACAGTTCAGGATCAGCGGTTGCATCTGTTACCTTTGGAACCTACAAGCTACAAGTGTACCAAAACGGCATTCTACTCAATGAGACAACCGTCAAAGCCTTCAGCGCAGGTCAATACAGGATTCGCTGTACCTTGTACGGTATTCAAGTAGAAGTGTCAGTGGTCGATTACTTCGGGTCTCCGATTTCAAACGCTAATGTTACGGTGAACGGTCCATCTTCAGAGCGATTCTCCGAAACGACTCAGGGAAATGGAATCGTCACGTTCAACAACATTGTCGGCGGCAACTTGCAAATCGTTGCGTTCGCCAAAGGAGCAGAAAGCAGCTACCAAGCTGTATCTTTGACCGTTAACCAGCCGACATCTGTGCAGATAAAAATGAGCGGTTACGTGGCTCTTGGCTCACTATTAATACCGACAAGCGCGTTGTTGACCCTTATTCTGATAGTGATAGCGGTATTCGTGCTGGTCGTTGTTGAAATGTTTATGCGTAGAAGACGTCGTCACGCTGAATCTTAAGCATCAATTTCCCCCTTGATAGAAAAAAGTTTATATCTTTTCCAAGTAACATAAAGAAAACAAGGACAAAACAACAGCAACATAACATTTTGATTTGACTTGAGGTGTATCTATTGGCTCAATCAAAAGCTTGTTCTCCAACATGCAGCGCTTTCAAATGCGGCAAAAACTCTGCTTTCTACCAACGAGGTTCCACTTCGTGCAGATTGACCGAAGAACTTTGCAGCGTCGCAAACTGCACCTACGCTATGTGCCAAAAAAGGCGTTTGCTGCCGATGGGAGTTTGCGGAGAAACCGTAAAACGGCAAACAGTCGAGAGGGACTTGGACGATGATCTCTTAGGTGACGCGATAAGGATTAAAGGAAAAGCTTTGCGCAAACTTGGGGACAAAGAAATATACTAAGATGACCTAAAAAAACAAAAACTGAGTTACTCGTGAACAAACACGAGTTTCCCTTTTCTTATTTTGATTGAACACGCTTAACAACGGGCGGCTTAATTTTCTTCAGAATCCTGTAGCCGCAGATAATACATTTTGTTTCTCCGCCCCGTAGATCTAATTCTTCAGATGGTACTCGTGCTCCGCATCTCATGCATTCATAAACAATTCCTGATTTTTCCATTGGAAACGCCTCTCGTACAAAGAAAAGTATTTTGCTTTTAAAGGTTTTCTCACTAAACTCGGTTTAAGAGGATAATTAGTTGAGACGCCGCTTTAAAGACAAATTACCACTCAATTTCACGTCGGAAGAATTGAAGCACACCTACAATTCTTTTGACATAATAGGTGACATCGCGATCCTTAAAGCGGCAAACAATAACGTCGCTAACGCTGAAGCTGTTGCCAAGCAAATATTAGCCGTTCACGGACGCGTAAAAACCGTTTTTTGGCAGACCGGCCCTATCTTAGGAGATTTCAGGGTTAGAGAATTGAAGTTGGCGGCTGGAGACGGCAGAACAACCACCCGTTATAAGGAATCTGGCTGCGTGTTTGCAGTCGACGTTGAGAAATGCTATTTTTCGCCCAGGCTTTCGCATGAACGAGCAAGAATTGCGGCGCTTGTCAAGAAGGGCGAGACAGTGGTTAACATGTTTGCTGGAGTCGGCTGCTTTAGTGTAATAATCGCCAAAAATGTGCCTCAGACCAAAGTGTACTCAATCGATGTTAACCCAGCAGCATTCCGTTACATGGAGGAGAACGTTAGAATTAACAGAGTTTACAGTACGGTAATTCCCTTGCTCGGCGACTCAAAAGACGTAATCAAATCCCAGTTGCAGGGCAAAGCTGACCGCGTTCTGATGCCGCTACCTGAAAAAGCCCTTGAATACCTGCCATATGCAATTTCGGCGCTAAAGCTATCAGGCGGCTGGATACATCTCTACGATTTCCAGCACGCTGCGGGAAACGAGAACCCCGTTGACAAGACGAAGCTGAATGTGGCCCAAAAACTTGGCAGATTAGGCGTCGGCTACAGTTTTGTTTTTTCTCGTGTGGTTCGAAGTACGGGTCCAAACTGGTACCAAACCGTCTTGGATATCCAAGTCAATGCATCGCCAAGCAAGTTTTAATAGCATAAACACTAACTATTTGTTTTGTGATGAACTTTGAAGCGTAAACTTATGGATATTCTGGCTTGCCCAATCGACAAGTATCATCCCCTTGAACTTCACGTCTTCGAGGAAAAAGATGAAATCGTAGAAGGTCTAATTGTCTGCCCCAAATGCCTTCGCTGGTACCCGATTAGAGACGAAATTCCAGAAATGCTTCCAGATGAACTTCGAAAAGAAACAGATGACTTGCCCTTCTTGAAAAAATGGAAGGCGAAGATTCCTGAGAAAATAGTCACTGAAGGAAAACCCTTCAGTTTAAAGTAGTTTCTTATCTTTTCAGGTTAACTGCCCTGTTCTTGGCAGAAGACTGCATGGCGGCTTCTGCAATTTGTAGGGCTTTTACGCCGTCTTCTCCAGTTATGAGCGGCTTTTTCTTTTCAATTACGCATTCGGCGAAGTGTTGGAGTTCGCATTTAAGCGGCTCCTGAAATGGGTACCTTGGCTGCAACGTTTCTTTTTGCTGTTCAATCCACAAATCTTGTGTGATATAGTCCAGCCGCATTATTGCGTCGCTCCCCGTCACCGTTAACGTTCGCGTTTTGTACGGCGTTAGCCAGTTGGATTCTATGAAGGCGCTTTCCCCGTTTTTGTATGTGAGCATTATGTGCGCATAGTCTTCGAATCTGTGATGCTTCATGCTTCCCATCTTTGCGTAAACGGTGATGGGATCCTGCTGGGAAATGAACCGCATAACATCTATGTCATGTATTGCGGTGTCCTTGACAACTCCGACGTCGCCTATTCGCTCAGGCCACTGCGAAACGCGCTTGGCGTTTGCGCAGACTAGGTCACCGATTTTTCTTTTTTCAACTGATTCACGGATAACTTGCAGACCAGGAATAAACCTCATCAAAAAGCCAACTGTCAAAACAAGTCCGTTTTGCTCTGCAATGCTACAAATCTTCTCCGCCAGCTTCGAGTTGGTCGCCATGGGTTTTTCCACCAGGACATGTTTGCCTGCCCTCAACCCTTTAAGTGCTTCTTTAGCCAGAACCGTTGACCATGTGCAGATGCTTATGGCGTCTATTTCCTTGTTTTTCAGCATGCGCGAGCTACTTGTGTACGCTTTCACGCCGTATTGACCAGCGATGGCTTTTGCTCTTTCCGGGTTAACGTCGCAAATTGCAATGAGTTCGGTTGAAGGCAACTCTTTGTAGATTCTTGCGTGGTTTTTTCCCCAGAAGCCTGTTCCGATTACTGCAACACCAATTTTCTTCATTCTTATCCTGTTCCTCTTCCTAATCCACGGTATATGAAGCCTTCTGCTTCCACTGCCCCAGGCTCGAAGGCGCCAGCCAAATCCACTATGACCGAAGGCGTCTTCGTCATTGCTTTAAGTTTCTTTAGGTTAAGATGTTTAAATTGTTCTTCACCCGTAAGTATCACTACGCAGTCGACGCCTTCAACAGCTTCATTAAAGCTCCTTTTTACGGCTCCTAAATCTAACCCGTCTCCTTTTGAAGCAGGGTCATAAAGGTTGGTTTTAGCGCCTTTCATCAACAGAGATCTGACAAAAGCAATGGCGGTTGTGTTGGGGTTAACGCTTCCTAAAACAGCGATTTTCGCTCTTCTCAACGTTTTGTTGCAGCTTCGAAGAGCCTCCTGTGTCAGATTAACCGCGTGTTTAACCATTTCTTCGCTTATCTGTCTTGCCAGATTCGGTAGCCTAAGCTTCACGTTGAGGTTCTCTGCGCCTTCAAGCAGAAGATACGCTTCATTCCTGTTTTCCTCGTCATTGGCTGTTGGCCAAAAGCTTGGGTCATTGAACTCAGAAAGTTTCAGAATTTTGAAGTAATCAATGTTCGCGTTTTCGCAGAAAACAGCCAATTCACTTGC
>JBEKVK010000011.1:0-29780 GCA_049514075.1 Bathyarchaeia archaeon
GCAAAGAGCAGGATAAATTTAACATAGCTGTTTCCAACAAACCAGTTGAGCCATGAAATTTTAATGTCCATTTGAAATCTCGCAGCCAACCCTCCATTCCCCAGGTCCTTAAAAAGTTCAAAAAGAGTAAAAAGTGCTACTGCATATCCTATCAAAAGCGTTCCCAAAGTGGTTTGAGATGCCGAACAGAAACTCAAGACTGAGTTCTTTGCCTCTTTAAATTGGCTGTAATCATCGTTTGCGCTGGATCTCTCATTGTTAACCAAACCGATCCCCGCTCCTCTTAATGTTATGCCCCTTTGTAGATTTAAGATTTACAAAAGCGACGATGTTTAGCGGTGCTTTGCTCTTCTTCGATATAGGCCTTGATCTCTTGAAGTAATGAAGGGAAGTGGAATTGTAGGCTTGTTTCCGCTTTTTGACGAAATTGAATTCTATATTTAGCGTCGAATACAAACACTAAGCACAAATAACCTGCTCAATCATTATCAGGTTCCCACATATTGCATTGAAACAGTTATTCGGTTTCGGCTAAGGCTTTCTCTAATTTCATTATTTATTCTTGTGTTGCCCCGTCCCCTACTTGCATGGCCAAAACGGGCTATTTTCCAGTTTCCAACGTTTCCGCGAATGATCTGGGGATTGCTCGTGAGAATATAAAATGGCATTTTTGTTTGGGAAGAATAAAGCTCAGCGATAAAGTTTAGGAAGTGTTTACCGACGCCAATTCCTTGGTAGTCAGGTAACACAACTAACCGGCTTACTCGGTAATATTTTGCTCTCATTCTTGTGCACGCAACGGCTATGAAGGCTATTGGTTTGTTTTGATAGAGAGCAACATAGCATCGAACGCCAGCGCCTAACTTTCCGTTTAGATAATGATATTGCCGAAACATCTGCCACGTTGAAGCGCCGCACCGATAGATTTTGAGTTCAACGGGCGGCCGACTTCTTTTTTTCGGTCAAACTTCATCGTATCGGTGCAGAAGACCCAGTCTGGGTCTAACCAATCGACAACGTCGTAGTGGCAAGTTATGGCAATGAATCGTTTACTTTTCTGGTGTCTCACGGCTTTGCTTATAGCGAAGGCGGACACTTTGGCGATGTCCCGATCGACGACTGAGGTGAACTCATCGAATACTATTTCTTTCTGGGGCAGACAAAGGGCTCGGGCAATGTCCACTCGCATTTTTTCGCCTTGGCTTAAGCAATCGTAGCTTTTTAGCCAGTCCGGAGGTGAAGCAAAACCGACACTGCATAACATCCTTGTGATCTCCGAAGTTCCAAGCCCTTCAGGAAAATCATCAAGCACACACTTGTGCGAATACTCAAACCCTCTGATGTAGGCTTCTGGGAAAAGCTGCTTTGCAATGCTCGTTTTGCCGGAGCCGCTGCGGCCAACAATGACTCCGACCTGCCAATTCTCGTCTTCAATCGGTAAAGACCCTTTGAACCGCTTCTCTAACTTGACGTCAGATAGAGTAAAACTTCCAACAACGCTTTGAGACCTGAAACTGTCAGCTTGATCCCACCTCTTCACAATGTCAAAATCCGTAGTTTGTACCCCTCCGATTTCAGCTTTTCAAAGATGCTTTTCTGGTTAGCTTCGTCTTTGCACTCAACGATTATCTCGTAGGTTTCAGGAATAGTAATTGAGAAATCTCGTTCCTCTAGTTCATTTGTTAACCTCTCGCCAACTGATTCGAGGAGTGCCTTCAGATCCTCTTTCTCGCCGAGCTGAAGAATGCGTATGTACTCTTCATTGTCAAGTTCTTTGTTGTGTTTACCCTTGAGTTTGTTGAGAATCTGCCTAAGCATCCTCCTATCAACATCTGTAACGGGCAAACGCAGGACTGGCGCAAAGAACTCCCCGTGTTTTTTGCAGACTTCAGCCCTAGTTTCTCCATCGGCATAGACGCCTTCTTTGTTGGTGATGATTGGGTATGCCCACCCGTACTTTTGCAGGCTACTCCAAATCTGCTCTTGCTGCTTAAGCGTAGTCACATTAGGATTATTTTGATCCGCACTCAATAGCCGGATGTCTTCAATGAGCGGAACGTAGGCTTCTGGGACTCTAATTGTAGCTTTCTTTTCCATTCACTAATCTCCTGTTATCGGAATAGAGACATAGACTCCAGTAACGGTTCGTTTTTTGCAAGTTCGTTTTCTACTTTTATAGCTCGTTTTTCAGCATCTTGTTTTTCTTTTAGGGTTTCCAAACCCAGCAGAGCTACTAAACGGTCTGTGACTTCCACCATTTTAGAGAAGTAGACTGGTTTTTGGGCTTCGCTTGCAGTTTGAAAGTGCAGGCTTGCTTGGCGATAAAGGAAGTCGTAGCGATTCATCACTACAAGCCGCGCCTTGTCTAAATCAAATAGTTGAGTTAGAACGGGTTGCCAGGTGTTGCGGGTTTCAGCGTCATAGTAGATGTTTCTCTCTGAAGTTTGGTATTTTTCGCTCAGAACCTTCACTATTTCGCAGAGGGAGAAGCCTTTTGCTTCGAGCTTTAGAAATTCCAGGCGCCTTTCAACGATTTCGCTTATGCTAATTCCTCCAAAATTGAAACGTGGATTTCAATTTCACTGTAGCAGGTCGTTCGCCTCAGCATATCGCCTTCCAACTTCACCTCTAAGCGACGCTGTTCTGTTAGGAAGTCGTAGGGTTCCTCGAAAGTGGGCAAGTGGTATTTTCTGCAGATCTTAAAGTAGGCTTCAACCACCTCGAATATGTCACAATCACGAAAAACTTCTCTGAAAGCCTCAACATTTGGCGCATGCTTCCAGTTGAAGGTCAAGTGCCAATAAAGGCGTAAACAATATTTTTCATAATCCGATGCCGTTACCTGAAGAAGCGCTACTTTGTCATAAATGACTTTCATCTGGAATAAGGCTTTAACAAAAACTTTCCTTTGCGGGTCATCTTTAGTCTTTGCGATGTTAATCTGACAGGGTTCTTCTGGCTCTTCCTCCCACTCTTGGCCTAACATTCTTGCTTCTTCATGAGACTGCGGATATTTCTCAAGTAGGTACTTGCGAGTTTTGGCATATGTTATCATGATTTCCCATTCAGCCCCTGACATTAAGGATAAGTCATTGCCATCCTCGTCTAAGGTTGGTGGAAATAGTTGCTGAATGGTAAAATTGTCGGGGTCTATTCCTGTCTTCCTTAATTTTTCTGCAATCTCCGGCGCCAGCGTGGTAGATATTAATGGGATTTTGTTGTCGTGCTTGTTTTGCATTTTTCCTACTTTTTCCTTGAAATCTTCGAACATGTTTAGCTTCCAGGGACAGCTTGAATCATTTTCAGCTTTACACTGTGGAGACAACAAAACAGAGAGCTATCTCTCAAGACACCACAAAACAAGACAACGATTGGTGTATCTGCTTTCTGAAGATAAAAAATTTGCGGTTAAGAGACCTTATAGCGCTAATCACCCGTCAATGATAAATAGATCAAGGGCAAATATTGAGTGAGGATTTTTCCTGCCCCGCTATCCTCTATACCAACCAACAAAAAAAATCTTGTGAACAAGCTCAGGGTTTGGCTTCAAATTGATGCCTACCTGTGCCATAGTTACAAATAAATTAACGCCACTTGCTTCAGGGCATTCAAGTACAATGTCAGCATCAAAACTATATGCCTTAAGCCGAAGTTGGCGAACAATTTTTGCTTGCCAGTAAAGAACACAACGAGCTTGCCGTCTTGACCAACCGGCATGCTTTTCTTGCATACGCTCGGCATGCGCTTTCAGATCGAAAGAAATAACCACAGCAGACCATTCATAAATGTCTTTAAGAGGTAAGAAATCTACTTGTTTTTTTGGGCAAGAAGGAAATTTAGGGCAACCATTCTTATGACCCGGGTAAGGGAGGGAACACCAGTATCCGTTACGTGCTCTTTCGTCATAAGTTATTGTTTTGAGGGGAAGAACTTTAATCGGTAGCTGAGAGTGCATGAATTTGGATCCCTTGTAATAACGCTTTAAGTCTTTTGTTGGACTTCCAAGTTTAAATAGTTAAAGAATATTAGGCTAAAACTGTTTGAGGAAACAAAATGTCTCGGTACAAGGTAATCATCGTTGAAGCAAATGGCACTCCTGATGGAAAATTGGACAGTACAGTCAAAGCTTTTATCGAATCGGTTCAGGCAAAAAAAGGCAAAGCTAGAGTAGCATATGAAGGAAACAGGGAAGAAATCATTAAGACAATAGACAGGATGCTAGATATGGAAAAACTATCCAATGGTGTTGAGAAGTCTTAGTTTGCGAAGTTATGTTCCTATCATTTCCGTCGCCTGCACTTCTTAAAACATTTTGCTATTTATTTCTCTTCGATAAAACATACTATATCACTTTTGTTATATAATCAAGGCCGGTACTCAGTCAAAAAACACCGTGAAGATTTCGAGAATCTAAGAGGCCTTCTTAGGTTTTAGTTCCTTTTCAAGTGTCTCGTTTTCAGGGTCTAACTTTAAATCACGTGGGTTTGGATGCTTTAACGAATAGAATCGATGCTCGGAAACCGAGCTGTCTTCTACTTCAAAGTTAAGTGTTAATTCTCTCTCAGTTCCGACGACGGCGCTCCTCAAAACGTTTTGCCATTTATTTCTCTTAGCAAGGCAGTATTTTATTATCTCTTTGCGGGCATTCTTTTTTTCCTGTTTGGAAGCTTTAGATTTGAAATAGAAAGTAACTCTATAATCGACTACTTTATCGTTAAAGCTGTTTATCGTTAATTTAGTGCTGCTTTCGCCTCTCTTCAAAACATCAACTAATCTCGGGCGACCCCACTCCTGCATCTCATCACAAACAGTTAGTAAGAATGGAAAGTTGTTTATTTTGAGATAATAGATATCATCACAACTATGAGAAGCCACTGAACGAAGTATTTCTCTTCGTATCATAAATTGTCTACCATCTTCTTCTTCGAGTGACTTAGTTTGATCCATCTTATAGTCAGATTCCTTGAAGAAGACAAGCTCTTTCATTAGAATTATACTGCTCATTACTCCATGATTGAAATTTCCAAGCGCTGCCAAAAATTTCTGATAATATTTAGATTGTATATGTGTGGTAAATTGTTTAGCTTTATTGTCAACCTTAACCCCAGGCGGTTGCTCTTTTCCTTCTTCATGAACTTCGGCCAAGTCAGAACTGATGAATTTTACAACAAATTCGCTAAATGGACCATACTGGGTAAAATAGCTGTACCCTAGTTCCTGAACAGTTATGTTTCCAAATTCTTGCAACATTCCTCTGACTTTTGTGTTTATTTCAAGAATCTTTTCAAACGCCGTTCCTAAATCATGCGCCAATGCTATAATGCACCACATGGCTTCTTTTTCTTGTTTGGAAATATTTTCACATTTTCCTATTGAAATATTTTCAAAACCTATTGCTTTTGTTATTAAATATTGGCCGAGGAAATATACTCTAAATACATGAGCGATGTGGTCTCTATAATTATTTACCGCACCATAAAGAATGGGCTCAAACTTTTGGAACTCTGTTAAAAAATTGGAGAGTTTTTCTGTCCCCATTGTCATGGAATCATGGTACAGTTCACGTTTATCTTTTAGTTTTAGATAGATTATTGCATCAGTAATTAATCGTTTCCATAGAATGTTGAGTTCATCAATTTGATAAAGAAGTTGACCTTTATTCTCTAACCCCGAAATAGCTCCAGACGTTGAAGGTGTAATGAAGTCTATTTGGTTTCCTCTACATTGTTCTTGAATCTTATTCAAGAGAAATGCATCATTATCTATGCATATGTCCTTTACAGTTTCATAATTCGACATTCAATTCAACACTTTTTTTTATACAATATGGATCTGGAAAGCGCGACAAAGCATTTAATTGATAAAGCGATTGCGCAGGACAGCCCCCGCCACAGTACTCAAACCTGTTGCATTTTGCACATTGACCATTTCTGGCAGCGGAAGCGAAATTTCTCGTATCTTTAAACACTTGGGAGTTTTCCCATATCTCCTTTAGATTCTGTAAGTTTAGGTTATTGGAAGTGAATGGCATTTGTTTTAAAGCTTCACACGGGAATACAGCACCGTCAGCTCTGATTGTTGCTCTGTTTTCTCCAGCAGTGCAAGCGGCTTGTGAAACACCTAAAACAGCGAAAGGAGCGCCTATTCTAACCCGTGGCGATTCTGATTTTGCTATGTCTGACAAAATACGTCTGAGTGATAACAATTCGTCCTTGTCTAAGTTCAATAGACTGTGATATATTTTTCCTCTTCCTTGAGGAACAAAACGTAAGATACTGACCCTTGTTATTCCTGCTTTTTTTGAAAAATTAACCATTTCCGGCAGCAACTTGTAATTTAATCTAACTGGAACAAAGTGTATTTCCACAGGGATAGACTGTTTGGCTGCTTTTTCGATCGATGAAATGGCGTTTTCAAAACTTCCATGGACACGAGTAATTAGTTCATGAGTTTCAGCATTAGGACCTTGTAAACCAATGATGAGCTTGCCGATTGAGTCTTTAACTTGAATTAAAAGGTCTTCACGTATTGAAGAAAGCAAATTGCATTCGTTTCGAGTGTTTCCGGATGAATAGATGTGAACTACTAAACCCAACGACTTTGCATACATGCATAATTCGGCAATGTCTGGATGTTCAAATGGTTCTCCACCTGAAAAACAAACATTCTTAGTTCCAAGCTCTTTTGCATCTTTTATGATTCTTTTGATTTGGCTTGTCGACAGTTCCTTTTTATAAGGCAATCCTGCCTCAGAGGAACAAATAAGACAATTCAAAGGACATTTCTTTGTTACTTCTATCGTAAGGTCTATTGGCGTATAGGTTCTCTTTAACGATTGGCCTGAGACCTTGTTCATAAACCTCACTCATTCTCTCCTTTAGGCTTTATGAAATACCTGCGATCATCATCTGATACTCTGCACAGAACACCTTTCTTTATCATTGCGTCAGCAACAGAACTTACCCGCATTGGGGATAACATCCAATCTTTCTTATTGATTTTAAGGCGATTATAGATCGCATATATCCCTATTGGAGAAGCAGTTGAATTTACTTCTTCAGATTTTACCACAACTAAAATCTCATCCGCCAGTTCTTGATCAGAAGGGCAAATTTTGCGGCTTTTTGTCTTCATTTGAGCAGGTCAGGATTAAGTTTAAGTTTAATCATAATATAAAGCTTAGCAATATGTTAAAGTACAAGCTTACGCTTATGCTTAAGCTTAAGATTGTGTTTTCAATAGTTTTTTGTGTAGGGAGATTTACATCTTTACATTTGGTCATCCCTGAAAAGATTTTAAGCGGTTTGTAAGTTTTTAGATTGGCGATTATATGATCATGAGCGACCGTGACCTGAAAGATTTGCTTAAATCAAACAAGTTGTCGATAGACCCATTATTTGATGACAGCATTCAACAAAATGGTATTGATTTAACGATCGGTGATGAGATTGCGTTAAGCATTTCTGCTGAGGACCAAATAATCGATAGTACTTCTGAACAGGATATTCAGAAGACCTATAAAATTTTAAAAAGCGAGAATGGATCTTTTGTTATTCGCCCTTTCGCTTATTTTCTTTTGACAACCAAGGAGTTTATCAAAATGCCTAACGATTTAATGGCGTTTATTGCGATACGCTCGACATTTGCACGCTTAGGTTTTTCCAGTCCGATGACGATCGTCGACGCTGGCTTTGAAGGAACTCTAACAATCGGTATCTTTTATGGGGGAAAGTCGTCAATTAAAATACCCGTAGGTTGCAGATTTCTTCATCTTGTATTTGCAAAACTAGCAACTCAAAGTACCGCTCCGTATAGAGGCTATTACAAAAACAGAAAAGGAGTAAGTCTTCCAAAAGGTTTGTCATAAACCTATAAAACTTATATTAGGAAATTGAACACTTAATCGTGAGGAGAGAAAAGTATGCAGCTAGAGAACTCAAATCAGGCAGAGGAAAAGGTCTTATGCTTTCCCCGAGCGTTGCTTGGAAGTTATTCTTCACAGGTCATTTTTTTTGATCAATTCATATGGGATAGAATACAATGCAATCTTTTCAGAAGACCACGCTCACTTGCTGAACGGGATACTATGTACAAACAATTAGTCGCATACGTAGTGATAAAGCTAGGAAACAAATACTTAACGTATAAACGGACAGAAAAGGGGGCTGAAGAAAGACTATGGACAAAATACTCGATTGGTGTAGGTGGGCATGTAAACGAGGGAGACCGTCAGCGAGTCCTTTTTGATTCCGGATTCTTCGATCGTGCAGTTCAAAGAGAAATTGACGAGGAATTAATCTTTGAAAAAGGTTACAAGCTGAGCAAGCCTTGCTTGTCTCGTTTCATCAATGATGATCTTGATGATATTGGCAAGGCTCATTTTGGATTGGTGTTAGTAGCTGAATTAGAAAAAGAAAATTTCTTGTTAGAAGGCGACAGTGAAATCAAGAACGCCGTGAAAGGCAAGAAAGGACTTTGCGAAATAGAATTTTGCAACATACAGTCAATGAGAGTGGGTAAAGCAAGTTTCGAGCGTTGGTCGCAGTTATTGATTGATTATATGTATAATGGCGGAGTCCTTGACAAAGTACTGGAATGATAATCACGAACCTTTGCTTCTTCTACCTAAAAGGAACAGTAACACTGCTATAATGCCCGTAACCTGAATATTTGTTACTCCTGAATCATAAGGTACATTGTTAAATATCACGTGGATGTAGCTCCAAGTGTATTGAAGAGTTGCTAAAAACACTATAATGCATAATGCGACAATCCAGTCGAGGTTTTTTAGAATCTTTCTTTTAAAATCCCCGATGAAAGCCAACCTTGCAATTCTATTTCTAAATTCATGGACCGTCGCATTTCTAACAAGTTCTGCAAACCGTTCTTGGGCTTCTTGTTGTTCAATTATTCCGATGAATTTCTTTATTTGTGCAGTCGTATTGTCTTCGAGTTTTTTTTCTTCTGTCTTTGGCAGTTGTCTTGTTAGCAGACCCTTGATTATGTCTAATCTGTGTGATGGCTTGCCAGGTTTTGTAGTCGTTGGTGTGGAGACTTTTTCAAATTGTAGAGTAACAAAGGATTGCCCGTCTTTAAGTGGAAATGAATACTTGTTGTAGTTATGAACCGCAATCAAAAGCGGCCCAAACCAATTTGGATCCAGTGTCGTCGAGATTGACGATAAGCCTTGTGAAACAAGTGAAACTTTTGAGTGGAAAGATCCACCTAATCGCTTTGAAACCCATAGGGACTCTTTGGTGAGTATCAGGATGGTGTTTTCTGCCGGTAATTCATAAACGCCATCTTTTAGTTCCAACAAGCCTTCTTCTAGCGAGTAAACAAATTGGCCAACATGAAAATCATATCCAGCAGGAGTCAGGCCATCTTCAAGAAAAGGCTCGATAACAATATCTCTTTCTCGTAATTTGATAATATCTTTGTCCGTCAGAAGAGACATGTGATTCAGTGAACGATAGTTATCAAACGCATGCGCTTTTAAGCATTTTGTTGGTGATTAAGTAAGCCTTGTATTCAAATAGTCTCGAAATAATTAAACTGAGAGCTAAAACTCGATTACATAATCTTAAGATCACCGTTGTTTTACAGAATTATAGTCGACTGTGGAAAAAAGGGAGTTGCGGGAGATTTTGCCACTTTGACCTTATAGAAGCAATAAAAGACTAACTGTGATTGTCAAAGACTGAGGAATAAAAAAAGGGAAATGTGCGGGAGATGTCTCCACGGACTACCTCATAAGGATTTATATGGAAAATACTTCTGTGCAGGCCTTTTTAAGGAAAGTGAGTTTTGGGTAAGCAAAAGCTTTAATGCAACATAGGAGTGCATTTTTGGCTATGTGGCGGTTGGGGTTCTTCTTTCATGACATAGCCTTCGGAATGCTAACTGTCTTTATACCCCTCTATGTCGTTGCTTTTAAGAATACCAACATTTTAGGTGGACCGCTGCTTGCCCTTGGCGTAATGACTTCAATAGCGATTTTCTGTTCAATCCCCGCTTCATTTCTTTGGGGGTACCTTTGCGACGCTACTCGTCATTACAAAATCTTTATTCTAATGGCTTTCGCCTCGATAGCCATCATTCTTTTCCTTATGACGCTTCCTTTCGCCCAGAACCTGATCGTGTTCGTTGTCTTGTACGTGGCTATGCAGATGTTCCATGTGGCGCATGAATCGCCCAAGAATGTCCTTGTAACTGAGCATTATAGCCGCAATGATTGGGAGAGAACCTTTGGGATTTATGAGGGCATCACCGAAATGGGCACCATCGTCGGCCTCGCAATAGGCATAATTTTATTTGCGTCTTCACTTGGCTTCTCAACCTTGTCAACTTACACCTTTTACCTTTGCAGCGGATTGAGTGTGGTGGCATTGGTTTTGGCGGTTCTACTTGTTGCTGATCCATTGCTGATTTTCGAGCGTCGGTTAGTCGGCATCGAGCGAAAGATGGATTTGGTTAATCGCGGGTTTGAAGGTTCATCGAAGCTTATGGATGGCTTGCGGTGGAATGGAAAACTTAAAGAAGACAGATTCAGCGGGTTCGTCTTTGCAATAGTTCTGTTCGCTCTCGCCACAAGCCTCTTCTTCACACCCCTGCCAATCTTTCTGAGAGAGGGCTTGCATTTGTCGACAAGCTGGGTTTATTTTGCGTACATTTTGAACTCTGTTGGGGGGACTACTGGTTACTTCCTGATTGGTCGCAAAGCCCAACAAATGAATATACGAAAACAGATGCCCCGCTTTGTGCTTCTGCGCAGCATCCTTATTTTCTCGCTTGTCGGAGTCATCTTGTTTGCTTTCCAGCCAACAATCATGACTGGGATTTTGCTGATTTTCATTGGGTTCGCTTACGCCATGTACTACATCATGATGCTTTCACTATCAATGGAGGTCATACCCCAAGGAAAAGCAGGACTATTCGACGGAATGGTCGGTTTAGGTTCAGCACTGGGCGCCTTCTTCGGACCATTTCTCGCATTCAACCTGAATTACACGTTTATGTTCGTCATAACTGCTGTGGTTTTCTTAGTCGCTTTTTTAGCCTTGAAATTGTTCAGATGAAGCACAAATTAGTTGCATATCATTTTTGTGGTAGGTTTGATTTAGGGCTTGAAATGAAACTTCGTTGGAACTAAAAAATTAGAGAACACTTAGTTGAACTGCTGCCGGCGCTTATTTTGGAAATTTGGAAGAGCCTGATTGGCAAGAGCCAACTTTTTCATTGTGAGTTTGCTGAAAAGATGGAGGATACCTGGAAATTTCGCCGAAAAAAAGGAAAAAAATAATAGACGAAAAAATTGGTGAGCTTTGTGCTCAAGGTTTATTCTGTGTGGACTCTGAAAAGGTCAATGTCTTCACGCATGGCTGGCGTCAGTTCAAGGAAGTCTCTTACTGCGCGTTCGACGTCTTTGGACTGCGTTACGTACCGTCCAACGATGAGAATGTCTGCGCCCTGCTCCAAGGCTTCTTTGGCTGTTTCAGGTACGATTCCGCCTGCAACCGCAATGAGGAATTTCTTGTCTGGGAATGCTTTGCGTATCATTTGTATGCGTTCGAGCCCGCAGGTCTTTCCGCTTTCCTGATCTATTCCTCTGTGCAGAATGATGATGTCTGGGAACTCCTTAATTGACTTCACTTTGGCCATCACGTCTTCAACGTTCATCATATCGATGACGGCGTAAATTCCGAGGCGCTTAGCTTCATGCACGAATGCGTCCAATGTTTCGCCCGGAGCAAGTCCTGAGGCAACAACTGCATCTGCTGTGTCTTCGTAGGCGATGTCAACTTCAACTTTTCCTACGTCAAGGGTCTTGAGGTCCGCAATCATGAATGTGTCTTTGGAAACTTGGCGCATGTCACTGATTACTTTTGTTCCGTACCGTTTGATTAGCGGGGTTCCTGCCTCAATGATGATTCTGTCGCTTCCTGGAAGCTGAGCCAAGACCTTTTTGGTTTTCTCAATCTCTGGCGCATCCATTGCAATCTGCAAGTATGGTGGTCTCCACAGCCGTGGAACTTTGAATCCCATGATTGGGTGTTTTGAACGATCCTTTTCGTAGATGATCTTTTCGTATGATGGATAATTTTTCAGTGCCCTTTGAAGCGCCATTTTTGTTGCGCCGTAATTGTACTGGTAGATTCTTCTGTAATCGGTTGCTTGGGGATGGATGAATACGCTACATATTATGACCCAGTCGTCAAGGTGCTCGCGGGGGATGATGCCTTCCTCGGTGGAATCTGCGATGGCCTTAGCAACTGCTGCTTGTGCGGGACCAAAAATCTTTCCGGTGTCCGCCATGTTCTTGACGGTTACTTTTGGCACGATTAGTGTGTGGGGTTTAGGCGGCAAATTAGGTCTGATAACTGCCAAGAGCGGTGTATGACCTGCGGAAAGGTTTGTCATGCCGTTGGCGAATGCATGGCCTACTGGGCCATCTTTGTCGCCGATCATTAGGTCAATGTGGGCAACTTCGTTGCCTTCCCCAACCAAGGATTCGCCGATTAAGTAAGTGCTTCCGGAACTTTCTTCTGGAGCATCTACAGCGGCTGTCGGTATGTGGTCAACGATTTCTTTAAAATCGACACTAAACTCCTTCAGCCAACTATAAAGTGTATCTCTATGAATATCCATTTCCTTTGCCGTTCCGATAACTGTCGGTTTTGCCGGCTTATTCTTTGTTCCAACCTCTTTTTTTGCTGCTTCCGTCAACACTTTCACAAGTTCTTCTCGAGTTTCTGGCTTCTTAACATCTGCTCCCGACATTTAATTTGCCCTCTGGGCTTTTTTGTGCACTACCTAATATATAAAAATGTCGGAGAATTAGAAAAACAATGAAGGTTTCCCCAACGATTTTGGCGCTTTGTTGTTGCTTTGATGTTGCATCATTCGGGGGAACCGCGTTTTTCTCTTTACCGAAAGATTTGGCGTTAAATCTATATACCTTGAAGTTTTATCTGTTCCATCCCGCGAGGTAGGTTTGATGTCTTGGACTGACTATGCATGTTTAGGCGCTTTCATTCTGGGGTTTTTGCTGTTCATAGTGGGCGCAAACATCTACAATGCAATCGTTGGCTACGGTGGCCTATACCTGTCGATCGGTGCAATCATGGCGTACCTCATTATATTCATATACAAAGAATTCACTAAGCAACCTGATCAGCAACCGTTGACTACAACCACTTAAAAACCGTAGATCGCGCCGTATTTCTCGTTCAAGTAAGAAATGAAAGCCTCACAGTTCAAGTTTTTCCCTGTTGCTTTCTTGATTAGTTCCTCTGGTTCGTAAAGGTTGCTTTGGCTTTGAACGTGTTTTTTCAGCCATCCATTGGGCTGGTTTAGCTTCCCCTTTGCAAGTTCGATTCGCCATTCTGGCATGTCTTTAGTTAACGCCGCTAGTATTTGCCCGCTATAGATGTTGCCGAGCGCGTAACTTGGGAAGTAACCATAAAGGCCGCTTGCCCAATGGGTATCCTGCATTACTCCTTCAGAGTCATCCTGAACTTTTATGCCCAAGTAGTCAGCATATTTCTGGTTCCAAATCTCAGGAAGTTCATCGACTTTGATTTTGCCGGAGAACAGGTCTCTTTCAATTTCGAAGCGGACGACGATATGCAGATTGTAGGTTACTTCGTCGGCTTCTATCCGAATTTTTGAGAGCTCAACCTTGTTGATCGCCTTCACAAACTTGTCCACTTCAAGGTTTGAAAGGCTAGGCGCTATTTTTTTGATTTTAGGCGTAAGACCCATCCAGAATTCTTTTGAGCGTCCGATTATGTTTTCGTAGAAGCGCGATTGTGATTCGTGTATGCCAAAAGAGCATGGGGACCCTATCGGCTGAAACTTCCATTTAGGGTTAAGGTTCTGCTCGTACTTAGCATGCCCACTTTCGTGAAGAACAGAAAAGATCGAGCTTGCAAAATTGTTCGAGTAATAATGCGTTGTTATGCGAACATCATCGTAGTAACCTTCAGTAAAGGGATGTTCCGCTTCGTCAATTCTTCCTCGCGCCTCAGGAGAAGAAGTGTCGTAACCTAAAGCATGAGTCAGAAGGTGCGCAATTTGCCGTTGGTTCTCAATTGGAACTGGCTGGCGAAGTATTGATGTTTCAGGTTTGCTTTTGCTGGATTGAATTTTATTTATAAGCTGTTTTAATCCGCTTTGAAGCTTGTTAAACGTTGAAGTAATTGTTGATGCGGTCATTTTGGATTCAAAATTATCGATCAAAGCTTCATACGGCGTTTTGGTTTCCTTCACTTTCATGAGAATTTCTGACGCTTCAAAGCTTAAGTCCAAAAGCTTCTGTAAGGAGGGTTTGAAAACGTTGAAGTTCTTTTGAGACTTAGCCTTCTTCCAAACATTTACAGTTATTGCTTCTTGTTTGGCAATTTCAGCGACCAATTTTTCCGGCAGGCTTGTTTGCTCCCGGTAACTTTTATTGATTAGGTAGACGTTTCGTTTTTCAGCTTGCTTCATTAATTCGAACTCAGGGTTCGCTTGTATGGCGCTTAGTAGGTTCCCGATTTTTGGGTTGGTGCTCATTTGATGATTGATACGGCTAAGTAGGGACAACTGCATGCTTCTTTGTTCAACGGCTCCAGGCGGCATCATGGTTTCCATGTCCCAATGAATTATACCTTCGGCTGTTACTAGAACAGAAATATCTTTAATTTTCGATAAAAGTTCTTTATAAGCGCTGGAGCAGTTCATTTTTGGTCACTTCTGATTTATAGTGAAATTCGGTGTATTTATTTTTCACTTAGACTGGCTAACGCTTATCTGATTGGAGGCTCTACAAATATTAGCTGTCGAATTGTTGAAGGAAAAATCAAATGAGTAACGCAAGTAATGTAGAATCCAGTAAGACATTAGCTGGCCTTGGCTCCATACTCTTAATACTCACACCTATCCCATACGCAGGTGTAGTTTTAGGTATAATTGGTGCTATCCTGCTATTAATTGGAATTAAGGGTCTCGCAAGTTACTATCAAGACAACGGAATCTATGAAAACGCAGTGATGGGCGTTGTATTCTTAATAATCGCCGTAATAGCGTTTGCAGTTGCCATTGCAGCATTGGCAATCGGTTTCGCAACTATAATCGGTTTCGGCCTGGGCATCCTAGCATTTTTGGCGGGTTTGGTCATTGCTTTCGTTTTCTATCTAGTTGCAGCCATGCGCTTAAGAAAAACTTTCGACACACTTGCACAGAAATCGGGAGAACAATCGTTTACGACCGCCGGGACTTTACTTTGGTGGGGCGCTATTCTGACAATAGTTCTTGTTGGCTTTATACTAATATTCCTCGCTTGGATATTTGCCACTGTAGGCTTCTTCTCCATGAAAGCGCAACAACAACAACCTTATTCTTCACAACCGTACGTCTCGCCACCGCCATCTGTTCCTCCAATAGCCTCGCTCACCGCAACTCCATTGACGATGGCACGTTATTGCCCTAACTGCGGTGCGCCGGTAGCACCAGATGCAACTTTTTGCTCCCACTGCGGAAAACAATTGCCACCAGCTTAAGACCTGTTTTGTTTTTTATTTTTTATTTAGCAATTTAATAGATAACCGACATGCCACAGATATAAAAAACAGATTCTTTAGTTCGCGCTTGTGGTTTGGGCTTTGTTTTTAGGGAATTTGTAGTTTTTGGCTAATAGACTCAGAGCGAGTATGACAAACATTAAAGCGATGCCAATTGCGAAAATTGTATTGAAGGCTGTTTTGTCTCCGAACTTGATGGCATATGGCGGCACGGGTAGCTTTACAGTGGCGTAGTAGGTTGATATTATCGTTGTAGCAAGTACGGGGCCTATAGCTCCTCCTAAGTTTCTCAACATAGTGTTCATCCCTAAACCTACTGCTGTGTTTTCTTTAGGCACTGAAACCGAAATCATGTTCACTATTGGGATGATCAGGGAGACGAGTCCAATGAGGCTGAATGCTACATCAATGGTTAGTTCCATTGTAGTTCCCCTAAAGAACGTAAAAAGCAACAGACCAACGATGCTCACTGATGCTCCCAACGCGAGTATAGGTTTAGGTCCAATTCTAGTTACAAGCCTGCCCATAACAGGCCCCACTATAAGCATCACAAGCGTTGCTGGGGCAAGCGTCAATCCCGTAGTAATGATGTCGAGTCCTAACCCGTAGGGTTTCGGGTACTGAGCGTAATAGATGACAGCGAAAAACAAAAGAAACATTCCCATACTGGATAGTATGCCAACCAAGTTTGCCACAAGAACGTTCCTGATCTTCAGGAGCCCCAAATGAATAAGCGGGCTCGTGCGGGTGTTTTCAAACACAAAGAAGCTGACGATCAAGATTAAGCCAGGTATGAGGAAAGCAATGTTTTCCAGTGACAACCAACCCAAGTTTGGTGCTTCTGTCAGGTAAAGCAGCACAAGAACTATGCCCGCCATAAGCATTGTTGCGCCCGTGAAATCTACTTTGCTTTTCACGCCAGGCACATCTTTTTTGAGCATGACGGCGACGATAAGGAACAAGATGATACTCAATATGAACGCCGTGTGGAAAGCCCATTCCCAACTGAGATCTTGAACGATATATGCCCCTATGATTAAGCCTGCGGCAGCTCCTATAGCGAAAGTTCCGCTTATGATGCCTTGTGCAGTAGCTACGCGCTCTTTGGGGAAAATGTCAGTGATAATCGCTAAGCCTAATGGAACAACAGCGAAGCCTACGCCTTGGACAGCTCTTGAAGCAATCAGCATATAGATGCTTGTCGAAAACCCTGCTAATCCTACTCCGGCAATGTAAAACAGCAGGACTGTGAGAAAAATCTTCTTCTTGCCATATATGTCGCCTAGTTTCCCGAAAAGCGGCGAAACCGCTGCTCCGACGATTAGGAAAGCGGAGGTTATCCATGAGGCAATTGTGTCTGTGGTTGAAAAATGGTTTTGGATTGTTGGGATTCCTGGGATAACCATTGTTTCGACGTAGTTGATTAAGAGTGCGACTGAGGTTACGGTCAATAGGACTTTTGTAGGGTAGCTTAATCGGCTGTTTGTCGGGATACTGTTTGCTGATGTTGTTTTGTTTGTGTTCATTTTTGCCACCGTCATCTGAAAATAGCGACTCAGTCAATTAATATACTTATTGAAAAGGCGGAATGGCACTTTTCTGATTCAGCAATTTCTCCACTAAAATGCAGTTTTGTCTATTACTATTGCATAATTCAGTGGAACTAGAATAAAGGCTCCTAAATGCTCCGGCCGGGATTTGGACCCGGGTCGCCGACTCGAAAGGCCGGCATACTTGACCGGACTATACTACCGGAGCGCTTTTGCTAGAAGCATCAAGCAGAATGCTTTTTCCCTCGAATAAACCTTACCCTTCCAGAACTTGATCTCAGCTAGCTTGGGGTTTTTTGGTTGCAGACTTAGGTTTAAACAAAAATCCCGTTATCTGTTCAACAAGCTTAGCTTGGGTTTTCACGGTTTTTTCAAGTTCTTGGATTCTTTTTTCCATGTCGTTTGAGAGGATTTTCCCTTCGATTCTGTTTGCTGAGCGGAACATCAGCAGCATTTTGAAGACATCAGCGATTGCTTTTTCCTGCTCCTCGGCAGATGCGGGTTTTATTCCGGCTATTACGGAAAGTTGATCTACGTAATGTTCTTTGATTTTGAGTTCTGCGTTCACTGAAGGGTCAGTTGGAAACGCGATGCTGAACGGCGTTTGCTTAGCTAATTCCGCTGCTGTGGGGAAACGGATTATTATGTCTCCTCTTATCCAGGAGGCAACGAATTCAGTCACGTAGCGTCGAATGTCAGCTGGGCTGAAGAGCAGCGAAGGTTCGATTTTGGTTTCAGGCTTTCCTTTGATCCTCACGCTAATGACTTTTTTGTCTGGGCTGCTCGACATGGCTTAATCCTTCCCATCAACAGTTCTTCTGCTTTTCTTCTTAGCATCAACTAGTATTTAAGAAAAGATGCAGCAAAGATGCTAAAAAGAGATTTTTGCTGCTGACGGAATTTTGCCTAAAATCTTCCTCGTTGCCTTCTCCACCTTGTCACGATCAGTCTCGTTAGTGTAGACCCGCAGTATGTTCATGAATCCTTTAAGGGTTTCAAAAATCTTCGACATCTCGCTAAGGCGTTCCTGGCTTCTTTCGCCCGCTTGGTTCTTGGTGAAGACCGGAATTTCCATAGATTCCATGAGCACTGCGTGGTGGTATGGTACAGAGGGCACTGTAGGCACGTCGATTATGACGGATTCGATATTGACGCTTGCTTCTTTAGCGATTTCGCTTTGCATTTGGCGGCGATAGGATTCCCTTCCGAAAATGTTGCTTATCATGGTGTCTTTATCGTAGAAAGTGCGTTCGTAGGCGCATTTTAGCATTTTGCGTCTTTCAAGGTCTTCGATTATTCCTTTAGAAGCTGCGCATTTCTTTAGTGCAGTCCAAACTGAGTAGTCATCAAGAGCCATGTACTCTTCCGGACTCTTGAACGCCGTCAACCCTAATTCGCTGTTGGCTTTTTCCATTGCGGTTGCCAGCATGATCTGGGCTGCTCTTCCGACTCGGTGGAAATAGATGCTCTTGAAAGATTCAATACGAGCTATCATGAAAGCTTCAAGGGCTGAGAGGGCGCCAAGTTCCACTGCCAAATTTTCGCCTAAGACATCAAGTGCATGGATGAGTCGGTAAACATCGATGAAGCCATATTCTGCGCCTGTGTGGTAAGTGTCCCGAACGATGAAATCTTGTTTGTCAACGTCTACTGCGCTGCTGATTATCTGGTCCAAGAACGCTTTGCCTGGCTTGTGGAGTTTACCCACAGCGAGGCCTGCCACTTCATTGGGTTTGTACCCCATTTTTGAAAGCTTGTCGCCGACTTCGCTTTTCTCAATAATCCACGAGGTGATGTCTTCATGTGTTTTCTCCAAATCCTTAATCAGCAGTTGCTCAAACACGTGGGAAAATGGTCCGTGCCCTGCATCATGGAGCAATGCGGCGATTCTACACATGTCAACTTCCTCTTTGTCAAGAAGCCTTGAAACATTAGGGTTCTCCAAAACTTTACCTGCCAAATACATCACGCCAATGCAGTGTTCAAAACGTGTGTGGTTCGCCCCTGGGTAAACGAATTCTGACCCTGCCAGCTGCCTCAGGCGCCTTAGCCGCTGCATCGGATATGAGTCAATTACGCCTTTTTCTTCTTCAGAAATGTACACGTACCCGTGCACAGGATCCTTTATTTCTCCCCAGTAAGCATTGGGCACAAGCAATCCTCCAACTGCAAGTTATATTTATTTATCTCCCTATAATGTTAACGCTGACTAGGCGGTTGCAAAAATGAGTGAGAAAGGGATGTTTATTTGTGTTGAAGGCTTAGATGGCAGCGGAAAAACCACACAGGCCCAAATCCTAACGGAACGACTCGGCAAAAACTACCGTACAGTTCTGACGGCTGAGCCAAGCCGAGGCAAAACGGGAACCTACATCCGCGAAAGCTGCCTCTACGAAGAGAACCGTTTGCCAACCGCAGCTGAAGCATTGCTATTTGCCGCTGACAGAATAGAACACGTTGAAAACGAGATTAAACCCGCCTTAGAGCAGGGAAAGGTTGTGATTTGCGACCGATACATCTACTCGTCCTACGCTTATCAGGGCAGCGACGGTCTTAATTTAGGTTGGATCAAAAGAATTAATTCCTATGCTCTTAAGCCTGATTACGCTGTTTTTATCGATGTGACACCTGAACGAGTGTTAGAGCGGTTGCGAAGAAAGAAGTCCGTGATGGAGACCTTGCAAATTCAGCGGAGCGTTCGCGAAGTCTACTTGAATTTTGTGACAAAAGGGGAGCTTGCCTTGATTAACGGAGAAGGAACAAAAGATGAGGTGGCAGACACCTTATTTTCTAAAGTTCAAAGTTTCTTTGCTAGTCGGTTAAAGTAACGTTTACCGAAGACAAAGAACCCGTTGCCCCCATAGGGCTGCAGAAGAAAGGGAAAATACAAGGTTTTTTGGTTTAGTCTTCTCTCCATTTGAAGAGTCTGACCGCAGCCGCAAATATGACGACTGTTATTACTGCGACGACTGCCAGGTCGATTGCTGCGCCCACATAGTTCGAGTAAACCATGACGTTGTTTAACCCTTCGATGATGTAGAACAGCGGCAGCACGTGAGCGATTGTTTGCAAGTATTGCGGCATTATGCTGATTGGGAAAAAGGTGCCTGAAAGGAACATCATTGGAAACGTCACTATGTTACCTATTACACCCGCCGTCTCAGGGTTCTTCGTCACTGTTCCGACAAGCATGCCTAGCGAGGCAAAGAGCGTTGGACCGATAAGCAGGAAGGGTATGAGCCAAGGAGTCAGGGTGATGTTTGCCCCGTAGACCCCTATTCCCACGACTACCATAAGCACGAAGCTTATAACGGTTAAAACAATGTACCAAAGAATCTTTGAGGCGAGCCACTCGAACTTTGTCAGCGGCGTCAGTGACAGTTGCTTGAATAGCTTGGTCTTCTTGTAATCCGATGAAATGTTGACGAGGCTGAACATAGGGCTGACAAGGATAGCGAAACCAATCAAGCCAGGAACAAGGAAATCGATGTATTTTGTCTGATGAGTATTGACTGTCGTCGGTGTAATGCCTATGATGGGTATTGCGTTCTGCTTGTAGTAGTTGAGGTTGAAGTAGTTGATGACTCCGTTTACGGTGCCGCTTACGATGCCGCTTGTAGTTGACGTAGGGTTCCCGTAAACCGTTACGTTCACTGGTTGACCCGCCCCATAATTGGCGGAGAAGTTTTCAGGTATGACAATGCCGTCAGAGGCCGAATGGGAGGCGAGGTACTTTGAAAAGTCCTCCGTAGGATTAACCATTGTTATCCTTATTGTACTGGAGCTGTTGAGTGCATCTAAGAACTGAATTGAAACTGGACCGTTGTCTTTGTTTTGGGCATAAACGTTGATTACGCTTGAGCCGCTGCTTGAGAAAATGGCGCCGAAAATCAAAATCAAGATAACTGGGAATATGAGCCCGAAGAAAAGTCCAAATCTGTTCCTTAGGTATCCGCGGCTGAAAACTTTGAAGTCAGCAATTGTTCTTTTTCCACTAGACATCTTTCATACCCTCCCCATGTTCATGCTCATCCAGTATCTCTCCATGATCACTTAATTTTCTGCTTACGAGTTTAACGAAAACATCGTCTAAGCTGTCTCGGCGTGTCTGGATGTCGCTCCAATCCATTTTTGACTGTTCAGCAGCCGCCAAAGCCGCTAGAGCATCAATTTTCTGTTTGATCGGCACGCTGATGACGCCTCTAGCGGAGTCATAATCAACATGTAATTCTGTGTTGGCTTTGATGTATTTGGCTAACTCTTCGGACCCGCGGATTTCAAGTCTTTCCCCAGAGCCGTACTGCTCAATGATTTCGTCGCTTGTTCCCATCGCAACAATTTTTCCGTGATCCATGATGGCTACCCTATCCGATAATTGCTGTGCCTCATCAAGGTAATGGGTTGTTAAAATGATTGTTTTGCCCTTAGCTTTCAACCCGCGGATGACATCCCAGATAGCTCTTCTAGCATTCGGGTCAAGTCCAGTGGTAGGTTCATCGAGAAACAGCAGTTCAGGAGTGTTCACTAGCGAAAGAGCCAGACCCATTTTCTGCTTTTGTCCGCCAGAAAGACTGTCAAAATAGGTTTTAGCTGACTCTTCAAGCAACACTTCTTTCAAAATATCGTCAGGGTTCACTTTTATATCGAAAAGGTCAGCATAGTAAATGATAGCTTCCCTTGGGGTTACTTTCTCAATAAAATTAAACTCTTGCGGAATGACGCCGATTCTCTTGTGAAGTTCATAACCGCTTTTCCACGGGTCAAAACCGAGAACCTTCGCGCCGCCACCATCCCTTTCTCGCAAGCCCTCTAAAATTTCTATTGTGGTGGTTTTGCCTGCGCCGTTTGGACCCAAAAGAGCGAAAACTTCACCCGAGTTAACGGTGAATGAGATTTCATTTACGGCTTTTAAACTTCCATAGTTCTTCTGAAGGGAATGAACTTCAATGGGAATCATCAGTTTTGCCCCTTTTTCTTCTTTTCTTAGAGCGTTCTCCTGTTTTTTGCATTGAATTCTGTTTATATAAGTTTCGGCTATAGAAGTAGTCGTTTCTAAATAGCTTTACGTTGGTTTGCTCGTTTGTTGTTTTAGCACTTTTCGTTTGCAGGCTTCATTTACTTTGTTGAAGATAAACATGGTTAAATCTTCAGGCGACACGTACCTCAGCCCCTTTTTATGGTAAACTTGAATTTCAAAAATGCTCCGGTTATATACAGTTCTGAAGACGTAGTAATCAAATTTTAACGTTCTCTTTTTCTCCCCCTCGCCCCTGTAATAGCGGATGACGCAAAAGAAATCCATGTTTTCCAAAAGCTGATTCGCAAGAAGATCTATCGCTTTCTTAACTTCTTCCTCATCAATGAAGTTGAAGCAGTCAGCATCAGCTAAACCAAACTCAAAAATGATGTTGCACTCTGGAATCGTCGGGTGCCCGGCTTCCTCAAAACTGAACTCCTTATTGTTGATTTCGTAAAGGGTTTGGATTAGTTTTTGCTGAAGCTGTTGGCTCTGGATAGTTGAGGTGAAGCTCTGCACAAACTGGACGTTTGGTGGAAAATTGTCGAATACGCCCAGCGTCAAATATTCCTACTTTGATTTTTCCATTTTCTTGATTTTGTCGAGGCTGTCCAGCACCTGGGATAATGCAGCAGTTAACCTTTGCAGTTCTTCCACATCCTGGGTTTTTTCGATTTTAACCTGTAAATCCCCCATTTTACCGAGAAGCGTAGCTTCAAGCTTGTCATACCCTGAGCCAGTTGAAGGAGCCGCGGCTGGAGGCTTTTCGCCTTCTTTTACGATGATGACTTTTTTCTGGTCTTTTGCGCACCACAAACTGCCGTCTTGTATCCGGAAAAGCGGTGAGGAACAGACAGGGCATGAAAGATCGGTTAAAGTGGACCCTTGCAGGAGCAGGTCAGCCATGCGTTTGATAGGTGTATCGTTTTCTTTCTTTTCTTGCAAGAACAACCCCAAAGTAAATACGTGTCAATACTTATATAACTTGATTTACTTGGAGAAATCAGTGGGGAGTTTATTATGGTTCGCAAGAAGAAAGCTGAGGAATATGAAGGCAAAATTCAACAGGCGCTAACTGTGCTCGCAGAGGTTTCCGAGGACAGTACAACACCTAGGAACATAAGGCGCTCAGCCAAAGACGCTATAAACGCCCTGCAAAGCGGCGAATATACACCAGCCGTACGCGCTTCAAACGCCGTCTCGCTTTTGGACGAGATTCTTCAAGACCCTAACATGCCCCCCTACACGCGGGTTAAGCTCTGGAACGTAATGAGCTTCATCGAAGCAATAAAAGATTAATCAGCTTCAAACAAGCTTCTTTTAAATAGTTTTAGAAAGAAACCGTCTGTTCACTTTGGTTGGTTTGCAGTCAGTTTCTCTGTTTAGATGGTTTCTTTGCTTCCTTATACGACAAGGCGCAGTGGATGCAGCAGAAAGCTGTTTCTTTGCCATTTATTAGTTCATGATAGCCGCCTTCATAGACCTTGCATCCGCAGTGAGCGCAGACGTATAGACTTGGTTCAATAGCAATTGAAACCAGGTCTGCAAAGCGTTTGAAAAGTTCCGAACAAAGTTCTCTTCCTGCCTCTGTTAGTTCGAAAATCTTTCTTTCCTTCTGCCCGACGGATTTGACGATATGTTTGACTAAGCCTTTCTCTTCCAACTGTTGAAGGAACGGGTAAACTAGGCTTGGGCTAACATCTTTTTTGACTCTTTTCTTGAAACGGCTGATGATACTATATCCGTGCGCTGGTCCCTCGTACAGTATGGTAAGTATGTAGAAACGTGAGAAGTCGCTGATTAATTCATCAAAATTGTTTCCAGATTGGTTATCGTCAGGCATTCTTTTCGCAAATTCATAAAGAGATGTTTAGTCATATTAAATGTTATTCAGATATATCCTGAAAAGAGCCTATTTCTTCCGCAAAATCGTGCCGTTTTGCATTCTGCGGGGTTGCGCCAACAGATATATGCTACCTGTTACATTTCATTTTGGGTTCAGGGAAGAGTGCGCCAATGAAATATGACGTGATAATTGTGGGTGCGGGGCCAGCAGGCATCTTTTCAGCTCTAGAGCTAACAGAGAAAACAAACCTAAACGTCCTCATAATCGACAGGGGGCCTGACATTGACAAACGTAAGTGCCCATCCAGCCGAGGATTCGAATGCGTGCATTGTGAACCTTGCTCAGTTCTTTCAGGCTGGGGCGGAGCAGGCGCCTACAGTGACGGAAAACTTACTTTGTCAACAGAGGTCGGCGGCTGGCTAAATCAGTACGTTTCAACTAAAGAACTTCAGGCGCTCGTTAAATATGTCGACAGTATCTACCTGAAATTTGGGGCAAGCGATCGAGTTTACGGCGGCGACAGCGAAAAAGTAGATGAAATCGAACGTAACGCCTCCCTTGCCGGATTAAAGCTTATCAGGCAAGAAGTCCGTCACATGGGCACGGACAAATGTAGTGAAACCCTTCATCGAATGCGCAAAGAACTCAATGGGAAAATCACTTTTCACCCAAAATCAGAGGTTAAAGCGCTTATCACCGAGAACCATCTGATCCAAGGTGTGGAAACGGTTGATGGCGAAAAAATCTTCGGCAAATATGTGATAATTGCTCCTGGCAGGAGCGGCGCAGAATGGCTTCAAACTGAAGCTCAGGTTCGCGGATTGAAAACTGTGAACAACCCCGTTGACATCGGCGTGCGCGTTGAAGTTTTAGCCTCGGTAATGGAAAACTTGACTAAGACGCTTTATGAGCCAAAACTCGTCTATTACTCAAAGCAATTTGACGACCAAGTCCGAACTTTCTGTGTCTCGCCTTACGGCGAAGTCACCACGGAATCCTATGACGGCGTGTTAACTGTTAACGGCGGAAGCTACGCGGAAAGAAAAACCGATAACACCAACTTCGCTATCCTCGTAAGCACCTCGTTTACGGAGCCCTTTAAAGAGCCAATTGCATACGGCAAATATGTTGCTAGGCTTTCAAACCTCTTAAGCGGAGGCGTAATGGTTCAACGCCTAGGCGATTTAGTTGTTGGACGCCGTTCGACACCTGAACGTTTAGCGAGAAGCGTGGTCACCCCAACTTTGAAAAACGCTACTCCAGGCGACTTAAGCTTCGTATTACCCTACCGATACTTAGTAGACATCCGCGAGATGCTTCAAGCCTTAGACGTCATAGCGCCTGGGATCCACTCGCGGGACACTTTGCTCTATGGTATTGAAGTCAAGTTTTACTCTTCCCATCTTCAACTTTCCAATGCTTTGGAAACCAAAATCCAGAACATGTTCACCATAGGAGATGGTGCAGGAGTCACACGAGGGTTAATTCAAGCTTCAGCTTCCGGCGTAATCGTGGCGAGGGAAATTTTGAAACGTGAGCATTCAGGTACAGTACAAACTTAAAAGGCTGCTTTCCCGCATCAGTATTTCGAGCATTGCGTTTCTGATAAACTTTAAAAGCGACCCTATATTATCAACCAATATTAAAAACAGGCAGAGATGTGAAAATGAGCGATAATAGCGATGTATTATCTAAAGTTAAAGGTCAAATGAACCTTCCCGAGCGCATAGCCGCTTTTGTTCCCGGTTTCCGCGGTTATAAAGAAAAAGAAATACGTCGTGAAAGCGACAAGCTCATCAGGAATCACTTATACATGAAACTATCAATTGAAAAGACCGATCTGAGAGACATTGAACAGAAGCTGGCTGATCGCCGCTACTTCGATGTCTTGACAGACATGGATCGGCTACTAGCCAAGATGGATCGCGTTGTCGAGAAAATTAATCATGCATCCTATGGGTACAGCGGCTTTTTTGACGCTGTAAAAGTAAGAGAAGACAACCTCGATAACATGATAGCTTTCGACAATAAGCTTCTGGATGGAATAGTCGCTTTGACAACGGAAATTGACGCTTTCAAAGCTGACCTTTCCAGCGGCGCAACCTCGAACCTGAAAACTCGAGTTCAAAACGTAACTGACAAGCTTGACAGTTTAGAGAACACGTTTGATCAACGTAACGAAGTAATTATGGGAGTGAGCTAAAATGCCGCAAGTTATAGAATGGGCAAGTTCCAATGCAAATTCCGACGAAATAATCTACAGGTACCCAGTCGAAGACATAACCTGGGGGGCCCAACTCATTGTTCACGAGTATGAAATGGCCGTGTTCTTCCGGGACGGCAAAGCCTACGATGTTTTTGGCGCCGGCAGGCACACACTGACAACACTTAATTTACCTTTGCTTACAGGATTGCTGACGCGCATAGCAGGATTCGGCGCTAACAAGCCGTTCAAAGCAATGGTCCTCTACATTGCCACTAAAGTTTTCAACGGCAAGTGGGGTACAAGCGCACAAACCACAGAGTTAGCTCCGCTGAAAGTGTTCGGGCAGTTTCTCTTCAAAATTGAAGACGCCTCGCTGTTTGTGAATGAAGTGGTCGGTGGACAGAACGCTTACACAACGGATGACGTTAACAACTTCCTTCGGGGTTTCCTAAACGAAAAGATAATCGCGGAACTCTCGCACTACGACTTAATCACTGTTTTTACCAAAATTCAAGAAACCTCGATAATTGTCAAAAACTCAGTCTTAGACTACTTCAAACGCTTAGGCATCGAACTAACAGACCTCCGATTCGAAGGTATCGACACAACGCCAGAATACAGAGAACGGCTGTTTTGGCTTAAAACCGGTAGCACTCCAGCCGATACAGTCTTACGAATGGAAACGGTGAAGAGCGCAGCTGCATCTCTTGGTCAAGGAGGCGGTGGCGGCGGAGCAGGCCTAGGCACAGGCATGGTGCTCATACCGCAAATTATGAATTCAGCAGGTCAAGTTCAAGCGCAAGCCCCCACAGCAGCCCTTGTGATATGCCCCAAGTGCGGTGCACATGTTCCAGCTACATCAAAGTTCTGTCCCGAATGCGGATCCTCACTTACTCCTCCATCACAAGCCACAATCAACTGCCCCAAATGCGGGCACTCAATTCCTGCAAGCTCAAAGTTCTGTCCCGAATGCGGCGCAACAATTTCGTAGGATGACAAAGACATGTCTGAAAGTAGGCGGCAGCTACTAACTATTGGCATTTTCTTCATAATAGTAGTGGTCGCCATACTCCTCTATCCGACTAACGTAACTCATAACTGGGCGAACATTTTCCAACTGATCTTTATTTTGTTCGGAGTTTGGATCTTGGTTCTTGCAGCCATGAGAGCTCAAAGCCCGCAAAAGTACGAACGCTCCGCATACAGCACGATTCAAATGGGTGTGCTTCTCATGGCTTTGGGTGGCGCATGGTTCCTGTGGGGGTACAGTTGGATCTACTCGATAGCTTTGTTGTTGCTTGCCCTCGGCGCTATTGCAATCGCTTCAGCTATGCGAAAAAAGACTCCTTAAGCCATTTTTCGGCTCTAAACATTTTTCTATGTCCTTGTGCAGTCAATTGGCATAAGGCTCAAAGTTATGTCTGAAGAAGTCATCGGGCGCGGAACATGGTACGACATTATGGCCAAAAAAGTAATCGACCGTGAGCGCGAGCTTGGCAGAAACATGAGTAGACTCCGCACGGAGATGGGTCTTGGCGCCTCAGGGTTCCCACATATCGGTAGCCTAGGAGACGCAGCACGCTCCTACACTGTCACGCTTGCCCTGCAGAATTTAGGCTTCAACTCTGAGTTGATTGCTTACTGCGATGACAAAGATGGCTTGCGCAAGGTTCCAGTAGGACTATCGCCGGATTTGGAGCAATATCTTGGTTACCCTGTTTCCAGCATTCCTGACCCTTTCGGTTGCCATGAAAGCTACGGCAAACACATGAGCTCGCTTCTTTTGGAGTCATTAGACAAATGCGGGATAGAGTACCGTTACTTCTCTGCAAAAGAAGTCTATGAGAAAGGATTACTTCTTAACGAAATAAGAACCATCTTGTTAAACGCTAAGAAAGTCGGCGAAATCGTTAAAGAGGAAGTCGGTCAAGAACGCTACACCGAAGTTCTACCATTCTTCCCTGTCTGCAGCAACTGCGGTCGCATCTACACCACAAAAGCCCACAGGTTCGAACCAGAAACCGATAAAGTTCTCTACAAATGCGAGGGCCTTGAAATCCGCGGCAGACTCATCGAAGGCTGCGGGCACGAAGGCGAAGCAGATATATCGAAAGGCGAGGGAAAACTTACTTGGAAAGGCGAGTTCGCGGCTCGATGGAAAGCGTTAGATATACGTTTTGAAGCATATGGAAAAGACATCGCAGACTCAGTGAATATCAACGATCGAATATGCCGTGAAGTTCTCTCTTTTGAACCGCCTTCCCACGCAAGGTATGAGATGTTTCTTGATAAAGGTGGAAAAAAAATCTCGAAATCAGCAGGGAATGTTTTCACGCCTCAAGTTTGGTTCCGCTACGGTTCCCCCCAATCGTTACTACTTCTTATGCTGAAAAGGTTTGTCGGTACACGGAATTTAGACGTCTCAGATATTCCAGCGTACACGAATGAGCTTGACTTCCTTGAAGATGTTTACTTCGGAAGAAAACAGGCTGCCGAAAAAGAAGCAGTGAAGCTTAGAGGCTTATTTGAGTACTGCTATGTTGCGAAGCCACCCTCAAAGCTAGCCACTCATGTGCCCTACAATCTGATGGCATTCCTCGTTAAGATGGCGCCTGAAGACTGTCTGGAAAACTATGTCGCAGAAAAACTTCAAAGCTATGGTTACCTCCAGAAAGGCCAACCCTTAGACAGTAACTTGAAGCAACGCGTTGAATACGCTCTGAACTGGATCGGGGACTTTGAAGAAATCAAAGAAACAGACGTGACGCTGAAGCCGGAAGAGAAAAAAGCAGTCGCCGAACTTACAGCCAACCTTGAAACTGAGGTTGAACCAGACAAAATCCAAAACGCCATCTTCAGTGCTGCAAAAAACAACGGAGTTCAACCTGGCAGTTTCTTTAAGATACTGTATCAGATTCTGATGGGGGCACCCCAAGGTCCGCGTTTAGGTCCGTACGTGCTTACCATGGGGAAGCAGAATGTTATTGCAGCTCTGAAAAGGGCTATTAGCAAAAACTGATTTTTTCAAACTGCAGGCATGATCGGCTACGACATTCGCAATCCACTTCAGGCGATTACTGGGGAGCTGTTTTTGATGAAGCAGGAAATAGATACTTTGCCAGACAGCCCACGCAAAGTGAATGTTCAAGAAAGTCTGCGCACATTGCAGGAACAAACAGACTACATTAGCAAGATTATTTCTGAATTGCAAGATTTCGCCAGACCCCTCAACCCGAATTGGGGAATGTTGACCTGCACGCATTCATACTACAACTGATCATAACAGTCCAAGTGCCCGGAAACATCAAGTTGTCCAGGAATGCGAAAGCAATCCCTCAAGTGAAAGCCGATTCTGCATTCTAAAAACGGATCCTCGTAAACCTAGTTACAAACGCCATCCGAGCGATGCCAAACGGCAGTAACTTGAAAATCAAAGCCTTTCAAGAGAAGAACAGCTTCAACGTAACGATCTCAGACACGGGCATCGGTATCTCCGATGAGGTAAAATCGAAACTTTTCCAGCCGCTTGTGGCAACCAAATCTAAGGGTCAAGCATTAGGGTTAGCCGTTGTTAAACGATTGATGGAAACCAGGTAGG
>JBEKVK010000012.1:0-29359 GCA_049514075.1 Bathyarchaeia archaeon
TTTCCAAACGACATCAAAATGATGAATTCTAGGCTTGAAGATTCCCTTACTTCTTTGGTGGGTTGAGGAATGCCTAGCCAGCAACTGCCTGTGCCGGTCGCTGAAAAATGAAGATCCATTTGCTGAAGCATGAAACCCACGTTGGTTTTGTATGTCTCTTTTGCTTCGGAGAATGCTGCTATGTAGTGGGGTGCTTTGTTCATGCCCTTTCGGGTTACTTGATCCGGCGAGATAATCTTGAACTCGGTCTTAATTCCCGTGGACATTGGCTTTAGTGCATCCAGGTTTTTGGAAATATCTTCTAGGTGATTTTGGTCAAGTTGAGCGGGATCATAATTCCGAATTGATTTCCTCTTGAAAATCGCTTCGTACAGATCATTCTCATTCATTTTCTCACCCAGAATAATCACAAGTTGACTGCTAGTAAAAGCTTTCTTTGCATGTAAAGCCAGTTATGAGCTAAAGGAAATAGGAACCCCAACTCTAGAAGAAATCCTAAAGAAATTCCTATCAAGAGCATTTATTCAAAGATAAATACGCTTGTCTGATTATGAATACGTTAAACGTCCACAGGCAAATGGCCTGGGGGATAACATCTTTGAAGGTTGAAAAATGAAGATTCTAGCAATTAACGGGAGCCCAAGAAAAAATTGGAACACAGCGACAATGCTCAACAAAGGACTTGAAGGCGCAGCCTCTGAAGGTGCCGAAACAGAAACCATCCATTTGTATGACCTTAACTTCAAAGGCTGCACAAGCTGTTTTGCCTGTAAGCTGAAGGGCGGGAAAAGCTACGGCGAATGCGGCTACAAAGATGAGTTAACGCCTGTTCTCAAAAATATCCCGAAAATCGATGCGCTTATCCTCGGCTCACCCGTATACATGGGCACAATAACTGGCGAAATGAAGAAATTTCTAGAACGCCTGATTTTTCCCTATCTGGTCTATGACGTCAACCGTTCCTCCCTGTTCCCAAAGAAGATACCGGTTGGATTCATATACACAATGGGCGCAGATGAAATCCGGCTCAAAGAAATGGGGATCGATCGCTACATTCGCCTAAACGAGACGATACTGGGCAGAATCTTCGGAGCATCAGAATCATTAATCGCCTCTGATACATACCAATTCGAAGACTACACAAAATACGTCTCATCATTCAACGTAGAAGAAAAAACAAAGAGACGCAAAGAAGTATTCCCAATCGACTGCGAAAAGGCATACAAGATGGGGGCAAAGTTCGCTAAAAAACCTGAATAGCAAAAACAACAATCAAAATAAAATTTATAAACACACCGCTGTTAACGCTAAACAATCCCTTTTTCATGCGACTCTTTAATGAGAAAACGGGTGGTCGAATAAGTTGAGGATTAGATCTAATCGTCTAATTTTCTTAAGCGTATGCCGGCTCAGTTGTATATGCAAAATGTATATGCGTTGATCCGACCGGTCGGATTGTACACACAAGAAAGAATCTAACCTCCCCGGTTTGTTGCCTTTTTGATTTGTGAATTGACATTTGCCATTTTATTCATATGAGTGAATTTAAAAGGTAAGAAGAATGGGAAACATTTTTTACTTACTTTATATTACTACTTTTTTGTGAGAAATTGCCTGAATGCGTAACTGTTTCTACAAAAATTCCCAAACGGCTCAAAGAAAAAATGAGAACTCTCAAAATTAAACCTTCCAAATTATTGCGAAAAGCTATCGAAGATGAAATAAGAAGGAAGGAAGCCGAACAGCTTAGGGAAGAAATAGAGAAATTGAAGCCCTTGCTTGAGAAAGTATCCATTGAAGACATTGTTAAAAGCTTAAGAGAAGATAGAGACAGCAGATGAAATACCTGTTTGACTCTTCATCAATATTCAGGGCCATAAAAGAAAATAGAATTGACCTTTTAGTTGGAAACTACACTCTAGAGCTGGCAAGGTATGAGTTGGGAAATATTGTTTGGAAAGATTACTTTTTGCAAGCTAAAATCTCCAAAGACGAAGCAAAAATGATCTTGAAGGCAATAAAGCACACGCTAACTCTAATGGAAGTAATACCGACAGACGGCAATGAAGAAGAAATATTGGAATTGGCAATTCAATTGAAAACTACGTTTTATGATGCCTCATACGTTTGCATAGCCAGAATTAAAGAGCTGAAACTAATTACTGAGGATTTGCAACTAATCAAGAAGTCAATACCTATGATTCAAATATCAGTGATAAATGATATCGGAAAATAAAATCATAATTTCCCGACGATTTTTTAGCATTTGGAATAAGAATTCTCAAAACAAGAGAGATATTTGGTAAAGTCACCGTCCGGCGTAAGAACCACAAAAAACGAAGCCCTGTGAGCTGCTTTGAGCCAGCGAACTTTCCTTCCTTTTCTTTACTGTGCTCGGAGAAATTAAATTGTCTTTCCTAACGTGAAGACCATCGAATGATCGGTGATAGCTTGAAGCATACGCTCGCCGATCTGTACCGCCAAACTGTACCGCCAAAGTGTACCGACATTGACCCGACCGGTCGGCTTGTACACACAAGAGAGAACCTACCTCGGAAAAATGAAACCTACTTCTAAGCTGCAAGTTCAATTCAACGCGCCCTTAACGAATTGCTAAGCTGGATGATGCACCAAAAAGGCTAAACCCTGAAAGAAATGCAGTATCTTCGCTATTTGCTCAAGCTCTTAACAAAACGTGCTAATCATCAGGTAATCGCTACTGTAATTTATCCTCAAGTTATGGGTCTTTACGTAATCTTTCAACTTACTAAAACCAGGTTCTTGAGCAGTAGCGGCATCTGTAAAAACAACGTAACCTTCGGTTTCAGTATCGCAGATTCCCCATTCTATGAAACCTTTGAATATTTTTGGTCGACAAATAGGAAATTTCTTTGTGAACTCAACCGCTTCGGCAAAATTCATTCAAATTAACCTGAAACAAAAAATATGTGGTTTTGGAAATACTTAAAGAATTGTGGGCACAAAAAGTTACAATATTGACTACGCTGCTGCTGTTGCAGAATGGAAAACCTATCCGACGCGAATGACTACTGGCTCCATGCCAACTTTGTAGGAAGAGCACCTTAGGGGTAGTCCAAACGAAACCAATAATCAGAATGCTGCGCGGTTAGCTCAATGTTTTTGCATTTTGGGCACAAGAAAAAAGTATTTTGTAGTTGACTTGAATCTTCAAATTCACCTTTTGCCTCCATCTCATTTCCACACTTTGGACATTTATGCATAATTTCCCTACCTTGATAGGCTTAAAGAGGCGCCCTCGTCGTTTCTTGTTTCCTTACCAATAATATCTTTCCGACGGCTCAGAATTACTGTGGTAATGGTGCTTTTTACTCCCTTGATCTTCATAACTTGTTTCTGTAAGACGTCTCGAAACTCCTCTATGCTTGAGGCCGAGATAAACGAAACTATATCATATTCTCCTTTTACCTCGTAGACTTCTTTGGCATTTGGAAGCTTCGATAGCTCACGTAGAACGTTGTTTTTCTGTGACTGGTCAATGAAAATGTTTACTGATGCTAAGAATTGGCTCAACTTTACACGCATCCTATTTTTCGCGGTTCAAAGGACAACACATTGTTTCCTCAGTGAAGATTGAGGAGATCTGCCGATAATATAAAGCTGGTTATGAACTGTTCATAACTTGCCAATTTCACTTAACTATTGTTTACAGAAAAACTATAAAACTAAAATTAATTGTAAACATTAGCTGGTTGAGAAGACAAATGTCTAAAAAGACGATTTAGAAGATCCTACACGACCCGGAAATAGCTTTAAGGCGCGATTCTTTCTAAACTCACTAGGAGTTCTCCTTAATGACAGTAACAAAAGAATATGACTTGATTGTTATCGGAACAGGTTCCGGAATGGAACTTGCCTCTGCATTTGTAGAAGAAAACCCCAATGCGAAAATCGCAGTAATCGACAAGGATGAACCTGGAGGAATCTGCCTAACAAAAGGCTGCATTCCATCGAAACTTCTGATTTACCCAGCTGACATTGTAAGAACGGTTCAAAGGGCTGAGAAATTCGGAATCCAAGTGGAAATCAAAAAAATAGATTCAGCAGCGGTCTTGGCACGCATGCGGTCAATCATAGACAGAGACATCGACAGTATTAGAAATGGATTATCCAATTACAAGAACATAGACTATTACGCGGCTACAGCAGAGTTTGTAGCACCATACACGATAAAAATCGCCGAAAACACGATAACTTCTAAGATGATTTTTCTCTCCACAGGCTCAAAACCTACTATTCCCTCTATTGAGGGTTTAGAAGAAGTCGGTTACTTGACGAGCGATACGATACTCAAGATCATGCAACTGCCCCAAAGCATCGCCATTATAGGAGGGGGTTACATTGCAGCTGAATACAGTCACTTTCTTTCTGCGATGGGTTCAAAAGTCACTATAATCGGGAGAAACCTACAGTTCATTCCAGAGGAAGAACCGGAAATCTCCGCGTTAGCTAAAAGAGAAATGCAAAAACACTCCACGATACTGACTGGTCAAGAAGTGCGGAAAGTCGAAAAAACTTTGGATGGAAAAAAGAAACTAATCGCGGTCGACAGAGAATCAAGAAAGGAGACAGAAATCATCGCTGACGAAATTCTTTTGGCGGTTGGAAGAATGCCTAACAGCGATATTCTTCATCCCGAAAAAGCCGGAATCAAAACAGACGAAAAAGGGTTTCTGGTTGTTAACGAATATTTAGAGACCACCCAACCTGGTGTCTGGGCTATGGGAGATTCAGACGGGAAATTCATGTTCAAACACGTTGCAAACTATGAATCCCAAATTGTTTACTATAATGCCGTCGAAAAGATGAAGGTTAGCGTAGATTATCATGCTGTTCCCCACGCCGTTTTTAGTGAACCAGAAATCGCCAGCGTAGGTCTCAGAGAGAGTGAGGCAGTTGCCAAGTACGGTGAAGATGATGTGCTTGTGGGCTTCCAAAAATATGCAGATACAGCTAAAGGAGAAGCTATGGCTTTGGAAGACGAGTTTGTTAAGGTCATAGTCGAGAGAAAAACCGGACGAATAATCGGGGCACACATCATTGGACCCCAAGCCTCGGTGCTAATTCAAGAAATAATAAACTTGATGTACACTTCTGATCAAAGCTATGAGCCGCTAAGTAACGCGATGCACATTCACCCAGCGTTGAGCGAGGTTGTGGCAAGGGCATTTCATTCACTGATGACACCAGCACAGTACAGTCACCTCTTGCATGAGCACACAAACCTTTTAAAATAGCAAATGAGCGATGTCAGCTTCCACAAAGTTGAAACCTAAACACTCTAAGCATCTCAGGATATGCTCGCCCACCTGTATCAACAAAGTGTATTGACAAAATGTATCAACATTGACCCGACCGGTCGGCTTGTACACACGAGAAGGTGACCCCCCTCCCTGCTTTACTCGTTGGTCGCGTTTCTGATTTGCTTAGCAAGGGTAAAAAGACGATTCGGCAATCGCTTTTCAAAAACCTGAAAATGATTTGCGACTAATTTGACTTTTGATGACGTTAATTGACTTCTATTGACTTTAATCGACTTCAGTTGACGTTAGTAGACTTTTGTTGACTTTAGCAGACGTCAGTTGACGCAACCTGCATCCATCTCAAGCCCCAAACCAAAAAAGTAACTCAAAACGCAAGCAAAAAAATTTTGAATTAAGCCAAAGCAAAAACAATACCTGCAAAAAATTAAAAAAATAAAAAAGAAAAAATTTGTAAAGACTTGTAAAGATGTTCAGCTAAATTAGCTTAATATCTTCTCGGTGGTCTTCGTTTTGCGTAGCATTCTCGGCAATATACTGGCCTGGTGCCGTCTGGTTTGAAAGGAACATCGCATTCTTTTCCACAGTCGGCGCAGGTTGCCTTATGCATTTCGCGGTTGCCATATGACATTTCTAATTTTCAACTCCTACTATATTTGGTGTGCAAGAAGCGGTTCTTACACAGTATCCATAAAACCTGTGTTCATCCTTATAAATTAAGTGCCTACAGGATACAGAAACCTTGGCTGCCAGTGGTCATTGAGCGGTTTTCCTTCGGTTTTGTTTCCTTTCGGGAGCATTATATTTATACGCGACCTAAACATTGATTTGGCAGTACAAGAAGGGAAAACCAGCAGTTTGACAGTTATCGTTGACGACGCAGGCAGCGGCGACTTGCTTTTCGGGGTCGTAGTCGGCGCTTACAGGGAAGAAACCGGCGAATTCAAGTACGACATGATAGACGTTCACTTCTACCAGGAGATTTTCCGCGAAAAAGAGTACCTGCAAGAATCTTCCCGCGTAGTTTCTAAGCTTGTAAACGGCTTCAACCTTAAACCCGACGAAGCAGTGCATATTTGCCAAGGATGCATCTTCGACGTCGCCGCCGAGACGCTCCGTAAACTCTACGGGGAAGACCGAGTTAAACGAGTCAGAGTCGTCGGCGAAGCTCAACGGCTAATTGAAATAGCTTATTTGGACGAGATCCGCAATTTAGGTTACGAACCCCTAGCTGAACGCGAAGAGAAAAGGGGCAAAAGCTTTTTCCACATGATGCGTTGGCTAAAAGACAACCCAGACATGCTCCGGTACGCCAAAACGGGTTGGCCAAGGCTTAAGAATTATCATCTTTTTGAAAAGTTTCAAGAAGCGCCCGTTCACAAGGCTGTTTGCAGTGACTGCGGAGAGGAATGCGAGGTACCTTTTAAACCCCGCGAAAACCGGCCTGTATACTGCCGAAAATGCTGGCCTGCCCATAGGCCTCCGAAGAAAAAACAGAAAAACGTAGTCCACTAGATCCGCTTGCAGTGCAAAGGTTATTTTAAACTGCTCAGGTAAATCGCCCTGAAAAACTGGTTTTTTGAAGGGGAAAAATATAAGCAACCCTCTGCAAGTATGTGGTAAAAGGCGTACTTGTTAGATGAAATGCCAAACGTGTGGCCAGGAGCTTGATCTTCCTTTCCATTGCCCATTTTGCGGGGGACAGTTCTGCAGTGCACACCGTATACCGGAAAACCATGTCTGCCCAAACATTGGTTTTGCACGTACACAGCGGCAAGGGCAAGTGTTAACGCCTCAGTCGTTCAATTCTTATCAGTACAGTTACAAGGTGGGTCCGCCACGTCATCACCACATTACTTCTAGCCCTAAAGAAGTCAAGCACATTTCTGTGGCTGCAGGGCTTATCGTCGCCATAGGCTTCTCTATTGGCCTCTACGGACGATACTTTGGAGGCTTCAACTTTACTTGGACATGGGCTTTAATGGCGGCTTTCGCGGCAATCATGACAGCTTCAGTTTTGATTCATGAAATGGCACATAAAATAATGGCTCAAAGAAACGGACTGTGGGCAGAGTTCCGCCTAACCACTTGGGGAGTGGTGTTGACTTTTGTCTCGGTATTCTTGCCTTTTCGCATGATTGCTCCAGGCGCCATGATGATTTCCGGTTCACCCAGCGGCGACGAAATAGTCAAAATCTCTATTGCAGGACCCGGCACAAACCTCATTCTGTCAGCCGGCATTTTAGGAGCAGCATACGCCCTTTCTCCAAGCCCCCTGTCTTCGATGCTGTTCTTCGCCGCATACATCAACGCTTTCCTAGCAACCTTCAATTTGATACCCTTCGGGATACTTGACGGCTTCAAAATCTTCAGCTTCAACAAGAAAATCTGGCTTTTAGCCTTCATTCCAAGTGTTCTTTTGGCAATCACGACTTTCATTCTAATTTCTTACTGATAAAACAAAGGCTCTTTTAGCAGACTCTAGTTTCGTATTCTTAGAGCATATGTTATATTTTGTTGAAGTGATATTATATATTTGCAAGTGAGGTTACCTTGGCATCGGATTCAGCCTCGTTTAAAAATCGTTATCTCTCGTCAAAATATGTTGATTTCTGGATGGCTGATAGAGGTATGGAGGCGGGCCGCAGCGTTTGGCGTCAAAGATTGCTTTCCTTTTTGCCTTTTGAACCAGCCGACAGCTTCCGCTTATTGGATCTGGGCACGGGAACAGGCGCCTTGAGCTTAGAAATTCTTAATCGTTACCCAAACGTCTCCCTTACTTGCTTAGACTTCTCTGAAGCCATGCTTATCCATGCCCGAGAACGGCTGGAAAAATTCAGCGAAAAAGTAACTTTCGTCCAAACAAACCTCCGAAACTCGGGATGGTCCAAAGCTGTCGACGGGACTTTTGATGCATTAGTCTCTTCTTTCGTCACCCACACCATCGCTGACATGATCAAAAAGGTGTATCAGGAACTTTTCGAGCTAGTGAATCCAGACGGATGCTTCCTATCCTGCGACGTTTTTCCCCCACCAGGTCCAATTCTGGAACGGATTTACCACAAATCCCGGCTCCTTGACCGTCAATACGGCATCAAAATGAAAACCGGAGCAGAAAAAACCATCCCGGAAGTGGAACAGCTACTGCGGGAGCGTCGCGAAAGCTACAAGGCTTTCTTTAAGGCTGATGACAGAATCTTGACCATAGGTTCCCCAACAGTCATGAATCACCTAGAGTGGCTGAAGGAAGCGGGCTTTGACGAAGTTGACTGCCTTGAAAAACATACGCGCAACGCCATTATCGGCGGCTTTAGGAATAAACGATAGGAACAAATAATTAGCAAAAAATTGCTTGCTTCTTAGATGAGTTCAATTGTTACATGGACTTCTTCTGGGACGCGGATGCGCATGATTCTCCGCATGACTCGTTCTTCAGAGTCTATGTCGATTAACCGTTTGTGAATACGCATTTCCCATTTGTCCCATGTTGCCGTTCCCTCACCTGACGGCGCTTTCAAAACCGGAACCCGAAGCCGTTTGGTAGGCAATGGGACTGGACCGTTGATTTTGACGCCTGTCTTTAAAGCGATGCTTCTGAGTTCTCCGCAGACCTCTTCAAGTTTGCTGTAATCTGTGCTTGTGAGGCGTATTCGTGCTTTTCTTACCATTTTGGTCAATCAATCCATTATTTTTCTGTCTAATATATGTTGATGCCACCTAAGAGACTTAAATGGAACATAAAAAGCTATCGACGCACAAAACCGAGGTTAAAGTGTCAATTTACAGCTTACCAAAACAAGTATTGTAGCTTAACGCAACGGCTAAAAATTAGCTTCAACAGTTTTTTTGTTTATTGCCGAGTTGCATCGCTTACTCTTTTTTCGATTGCCGTGGTCTGTTCTGGAGTAAACCGTTCCTCTTGACATGATGGACATTTGAGCGCTCTTACATTATGAAGTACTATGCCGTCTACTTCAAAATCAAACTCAACCTCAACATATTCGACGCAGCAAACAGGACAAAGCAGCGCACCAGCCTTCGTGCCTGCAGATTTCTTAGACGAATTTCTTTCCAAGCTCTTCCGCCCAAGCCTCTACCTTAGCCAAATCAGTGTTGTCAACCATTGTTTTTCTGAAATATCTTATGCGGCCGCCGAAGGCTTCCGTGCTCACCGGGTTGATCTTGGAGAATTTTGCGAGGTTTTTTTCGACAAATCTAGCTTTTGCATTTTCGTAGCTTCCAGGGGTTCCAGCCCAAGTGGAAGAGACAAAGAAAGCGACATTTTTGCCGGTCAAGTCGTTTTCAAGGAACTTTAAGGCTTTGCCGTAGACTCTGCCGCCTCTGACTCCGCCGCCCACAACTATGTTTTGGTACTGCTTCAGATCGAGGACTTTTTGCTCTTTCAAGTCAACCAGATCGACTTCCAATTGATATCTGGAGCGTAGGACATCCGCTATTTTTCGTGCCGCCTCTTCTGTAGCTCCACGCTTGGTAACATAAGCGATAAGAGTTTTGCCGGACGCCAATTCTAAGCGCCGCCGCTATGCGACTCTTCAATCGGAGCAATCCTGGCTCCGCAGTTGTTGCAGAAAATAGCGCCTGAAGGATTTTTCGTATTGCATTTTGGGCAAGCGACAGTTGGTTGAGGTGCGGGCTTTTGCCGCAGGTCTTCTCTTGCTTTTTTGAGGGCTGCGTGGGTTTCCCGAGCGGCAAGATTAAACGCACGTTCAAGCTCTGATCCTACAGTGTAGAATGCGTCTGTCAACTGGTCGGTTGGGTAAACTGCGTGGGCTGCTTTGCCTTTGAGCGTTTTGGTGCCGCATTTTGGGCAGAAATTGGCGTCTTCAGCCATTTTTTCGCCGCAGTGGGTACAGTAAGCCAATTATTTTCACCGTTGATTAGCATGTTAGACTGCAAATTTAAGCCTTTACTACCTTTAAAGGGAAGGTATTGCGGTAAAGAAAAAGAAGAATAATGACTGGGGATTTTATTCTACGAGTTTTTGTTTGGCTTCTGCGATCAGTTTTATGGTTTGTTGTCGCCACGGCTCAAAGTTTTGGGGTGAAGTTGGGTAAGTGTTGTAGTGTGCGCTGAGTCCCCGCATCATTGTAACCGTTAAGCGAAGTTTGTTGAGGAATCCTACGCGTCGTATGCCGCGGAACACGCGCTTTGCGGTTTCCGTGATGTTTAGGTGGAAGTCGTCGCCCATGCCTGCTTTGAGAACGTCATCTTCGGTCATTAGTTTTTCGTTCATCCCATAGTTGAGGTCGGCATCGCTACAGGATAAGAGGAACATCTTGAAAATGTCAAGGGTCCCTTGTTTCTTGCCATAAGTGTCGATGTATTTCTTGTTGTAACCCCAAAGTGCCTCTTTGGTCGGTTCACCTTTGTTTAGGGCTTCAACGATTTGTTGCCCTGCAAGATAGCCGCTAAGCATTGAAGGCCCAATGCCGCCGCCATGGATTGGATTAACCAACGAAGCAGCATCACCAGTCAATACAACACCATTTGAAACCATATTATCTAATGGTCTGCGAACTGGATCAAACCATGAGCCACCATTTAGAACGACAGACCCGTCAAAGATTGGTTTCTTAAAGGTTGTGTCATACAGTTGCTGCTTGGGATTAGGGTAGTTTTCGCGCATGCAGGTGCCTATGCCTACGTTAACGCGGGCGCCTCCTTTGGGAAAAATCCAGATATATCCACCTGGCGAGGCTTTTTGGTTAAGATAGATTTCACAGAAGCGGGTGTTTTCGGTTTCTTGCTTAAGTTGGCGAATCTCTCGGTAGCATGCTTCGACATCTTCGTTTGCTATGTCACGATCTATACCCATCTCAACAGGTAGTTGTTTGCGCACCATGCCAAAGTAGCCCGAAGCGTCTACCACGACCTTACTTCGCATCTCTGCCACTTTGCCAGTTACCATGTTTTTCGAAGTTATGCCTGCTACTGCGCCTTTCTCAATAATAGGTGAACGGAAATTCATTTTGTCTTCAAGAACCGCGCCTTTGTCAGTTGCTTTATTGAGTAGCCACTGCCCAAACAACCTTCGATTAAGAAGGTAGCCAACAAAGTCTTTGTCCGCAATGGTGAAAACCGTGTTTTCATCCGGCGAATAAATCTTGATTCCGTCAATCTTCGCTTCCAATTCGCCACTTGTGGGTTTTTCGAGCCCCAAGAATTTGAGGTGGTGCTCGCCCAAGGCGTCGCCGCAGATTTTTTCCCCTATTTGTTCCCGCGGCTTCTTTTCAACTATGCATACTTTTAAGCCTAATTCAGCGGTGGTTTTTGCAGCTAAGCAACCTGCTGTTCCAGCGCCAACTACTATGACGTCATATTTTTCCAAGGGTCTTATCCTCCAAACTCGATGTAATTTGTATACCTTGTTGTATATGTAAACCTTAATAAATTGTGAAGTGAGCTAGACCACACCAAGTGTAACTTGAATGAGTGCCCCATTAACTTTAAGCGCAGAGTTCCGCAAAATCGTGGAAGCCCGAATGGACCAGGTACTCAAAGGGGTAGAAGTTACCTTTAACCAGATAATTGAAACCCAAAAGATAACTCCAGCCGAGTTGAAACAAGAAATCGACAGCCTGCAAGAAACCTTTAACCTGCTCTTCCAGAAATGGAGCCTTGAGATACTGTACACGTTGCTGCTGAAGAATGAAATTGGCTTCGGAGAAATCAAAAAAATCCTCACAGTCAACTCTCGAACCCTGTCTGACAAGCTTAAGATGCTTTCAGAGCACGGGTACCTAACAAGAAGCGTTTCCGCCGGTCCCCCGCTGAGGGTCGATTACTCGTTAACGGGTAAGGGGAAGAACACTGTGCTTCTTGCTTTGCCGCTTATTTACTATTCAAGCAGCTCAGAAGTTAAGGCTTAGACAGCTTGTTTTCATTTCTCTTAAATGGGTAGGGCAAGCTAGAAGTTTCCTTTATGGTTTCAAAAACCATGCATGTCAGAGTCTTCTCTAGACCCTTGATAAGCCTCAACTTATCAACAACAAACCTGCCGACTGCCTCCACGTTTTCAGCACGAAGCTTTACCAGCAAATCCCAGTCACCTGTAATTATGTGAACCTCTTGAACTTCCGGGAAACGCGCGATTTCTTCAGCCACAGCCCGTTGAGAAATTGGGGCGCCGTCAGTTTTTGTTGTATAGGACACGGATGCTAAGATGAACGCTGACGTCCCAAGGTTGAGTTTTTCAGGGTTGAGGATGGCTCTGTACTGCTTTATTATGCCGAGTTCTTCCATACGTTTTGTTTTTGCGAAGACAGTGGTTATTGGGGCGCTGATTTTTTTGGCGATTTGGTTTGCTGTTAGTTTGCTGTTTTCCTGAATGAGTTGAAGTATGGCTAAGTCTTTTTCATCAAGTTTAGTGCTCATATGTAAATATTACAACTCCTGATAATAAAATCTTGTGTTTATTGTAATTTATCCACGTTTTATTATAAAAAATTTATTATGTGGTTTGCATAGTATTTGTTCCAACAATTAAAAAGGAATGAGCAAAATGAAAGGCACACAAGAACAAATCCAAATGCCAAAAACGTTAGATCGACTTTCAGCGAGTGAGCTGGAAAGAAAAGCATGTATAGGCAAAGTTATGACTTACACCCTTAATAGCCTGACCTCAACATTTGTAAGTGAAGGCTACCAGTGGCTTCTACCTGTCGCTCTGAGCCAAAGCACTGACCCGCTTTGGCCTGACCCAGGCGCATCTATCGAAAAAAGAATCGAAGTCGATATTTATGGCCAGCCCGTACGCACAACCGCAAGCATGATTATCCATAAACTTGTGGCCGCATCAACAGCTTACTCTAAACTTTTCATTCTTTCGCCCAACATACGCATCGAAAAAGCTGAACGTGCCAAGACGGGCAAACACATTTACGAGTTCACGCAGCTTGATTTCGAAGCCCGAGACACTGGCTCAAAAGAAATCATGAATCTGGTTGAAGGAGCACTCTGCAAACTCGTCAAAGACGTAAAGAAGGACATGAAAAGCGAATTAACGAGCCTTTGTCGATGTGACACATTAAAATCTCTGAAGGCACCTTTCAAAGTCTACGATCGAGTAGAACTAGAAGCTAAATACGGTGCAAACGATTGGGAAGCAGGCCTAGCTGAAGAAATAAAGGAACCTGTTTGGGTGACAAATATTCCGAGAGAATTCTACGATTTCGAAGACTTCAAAACTGGCAAATGGGATAACTACGACTTGTTCCTTCCGCAGTTCGGCGAAGTTCTTTCAGGCGCAAAACGAGAATGGGAATACAGCAAGATTTCAAAGAAAATCGAACGCGACCAAGTCAAAAAGGAAAACTACGCATTGATCCTGACGATGGCTAAAGAAGGAAGGCTGAAACCTACTGCTGGCGGCGGAATCGGCATGGAACGTTTAGTCGGCTGGCTTGCAGGCGTTAAACATGTTGCTGAATGTCAACCGTTCCCGAGGATCCCTGGAACTGTAAATGAACTCTGATTCTGTGTAAAGAAACGCATTGGCGAACTATACAATCCTCAACTTTTCTTTTAATTGCGAAAAGTTTATCTTTACTTACGCAGCCATCAGAAAGGAAAGCGTATAATCCTAAAGTAGTTGGAGATTGAAAAATGGCTATAATGAATCCTTATCTTGAGGCGCTTCAGCCTCTACTCAGCGAGGCAGACTTCAAGAAACTAAGCAAAATAGACAACCCAAACGTTCACGAGTTCATAGCTAAGGAAAGCGACCTTTGCCAGCCTAAAGACATTTTCATATGCAGCGACTCCGCCGAAGACATAGCTCACGTACGTAAACAAGCAATATCGAGCGGGGAAGAACAGGCAATTCTAACCCTGCCAGGGCATACCGTACATTTTGATGGTGAATACGATCAAGGTCGAGATCGCCAAGCTACCAAGTATCTTGTACCAAAAGGCGTCGTTTTAAGCAAAGCCCTCAACCAGATGGATCGCCAAGAAGGGCTAGCTGAAGTCAGATCTCTTCTGCGTGATTCCATGCAGAATAAAACCATGATTGTTCGCTTTATATCGCTGGGACCTCAAGATTCAATCTTCACAATTCTCGGTTTACAATGCACTGATTCATGGTATGTCGCTCACTCTGAAAGCTTACTTTATCGCTCAGGTTACGAGCAGTTTGTAAAGGCAGGGCCAAAAAGCGATTTCCTACGGGTCGTGCACTCGGCGGGAAAACTAAACGGCGACATGATCAGCGTTGACCACGACAAAAAATGCGTCTACATCGACCACATGGACAACACCATCTACAGCGTGAACACCCAGTATGCCGGCAACTCTGTAGGGTTCAAGAAACTGGCGTTCCGTCTAGCAATTCGCAAAGCGAGCAGTGAAGGCTGGCTGGCAGAACACATGCTGCTTATGGGCGTTTTTGGCCCCGGAGGACGAAAAACCTACTTTGCAGGAGCATTCCCAAGTGCATGCGGAAAAACATCAACGGCGATGCTACCTGGAGAGACCATTTTGGGCGACGATATCGCATACATCCGCGACATAGACGCAGTGGCACACGCAGTTAACGTTGAGTCAGGCATATTCGGTATAATACAGGACGTGAACCCCAAAGATGACGCCCTAATCCACCAATTGCTAACTAACCCAGGCGAAATCATATTTTCAAACGTGCTGGTTAAAGATGGCAAACCATACTGGCTCGGTATGGGAAAGGAACTTCCTAAAGACGGCTGCAACTATACTGGTGCATGGTTCGATGGCAAAAAAGACGAGTCCGGCAACGATATTCCGCCAGCCAACAAAAACGCACGTTACACCTTGGCGCTTAAAGCGTTAAAGAACTGTGACGCGGAACTTCATAATCCAATGGGCATTGAAGTTGGTGGCATAATGTATGGTGGACGTGACTACAAGGCTTACGTGCCAGTTCAGCAAAGCTTCAGCTGGCAACACGGCATTATCGCCTATGGTGCCTCGCTTGAAACCGTGACTACCTTCGCCACCGTTGGCAAGGAAGGCGTTCCAGAAATCAACATGATGAGCATACAGGACTTCATCTCAATCCCTCTTGGAAAAAACGTGCACAACAACCTTGACTTCGGCCGAAAAATTAAGAAGCAGCCTATAATCTTCGGAGTCAACTATTTTCTTAAAGAAGTCGGCAACGGCAAATACTTAAACGGCACACAGGACAAGCACGTTTGGATAAAATGGATGGAGCTAAGAGTACATAAGGAAGTTGACGCCATAGAAACTCCCACAGGCTACATTCCCAAATACGAAGATCTTCAAAAGCTTTTCAAACAAGTTCTTAACAAAAACTATACAAGAGAAGACTACCTCAAGCAGTTCACCATTCGCGTCCCAGAAAACCTCGCGAAAATTGATCGGGTTTCAAGATTCTACCAGGAAAACGTCACTGACACACCATTGGAACTCTTCGGTATCCTGTATCTGCAACGTCAACGGCTCCTTGAAGCAAAAGAAAAATACGGCGACTACATTTCTCCCGAGAAATTTGAGCAAGAAAAAACAAAGTAAACTCAATCTGCTGGAAGGCATCTTTTTTTGTCTCTTCGTTTGGGTAAAATCTTAAAAGTATCCTCTATACAGACTAAGAATTCATAACGGTTAATTAAGAAAAACAATTAAGAAGAAACACAGAACAAAAAAACAAAACAAGGGTGAGTAAAATGATGATGAAAAAGCTCGAGAAAAAATGTTTCCCCTATACCATAAACCTAGTAGCTATGGAGGGAGACGGTACATTCGCATGCCCCAAATGTGGAACAATGATTTCGCCCGACGACGAATCCGAATCCAACTACAAAATCGTCGACACCAAAGTCACGAACGATGAACTTACTGAACTAGTCATCTCATGCGGCAAATGCGGCAGCACAATCATAATCACCGGCTTCCAAGCAGGGATCGATTCATAAAAAATACAAAAAATAGTTCTTAACTACTTCTTATTCTAATTCCAAGTTAACTTAACCGGTACTTCTAATTTCTATGAAAACTTTGATTTTGGAAGCTACTTTGCCCTTTTATCTTTGTTTTTGAGCAAATGGTTTATTTTGTCTTTTTTACATTAATCGAGCTGTGGATTTAGATGCTTATTGAGACCTTCACGGTTGGCGGTTTATCGACAAACTGCTACATCGTTAGCTCCCAACAAACCAAAGACGCAATCATAATCGACCCAGGCATAGACCTAATTTTAGAAGCAGACCCAATCTTCGATTACATTGCTGAAGCAGAGTTGAAGGTGAAGATGATTGTGAACACGCATGGGCATTCAGATCATATAAACGGTGACGCCATTTTTCAAGAAAAATACAATGTGCCTATTTGCATTCACCGTCTGGACGCGGCTTCTCTTGCGGTTTTGGAAAACAGGAATTTTCCGTCGAGCATCCTCTTGGATGATGACACCTTGGTCAATTTTGGAAACAGCTCCCTAAAAGTCATTCATACGCCGGGTCATACACCTGGCAGCATCTGCCTTCTTGGCACAAAGCTGGTTTTCACTGGCGACACATTGTTTGCGGGCGGGATCGGCCGAACCGATTTTCCAGGTGGCTCTTACAGCGAAATGCAATTATCTCTTCAAAAACTGCAGGGTTTGCCTGATAACTTCTTAATTTACCCCGGTCATGGACCCACGTCGATAATAGGGGAAGAAAAAAGGGTCAATCCATTCCTGACGAGTTGACTTTCAAAAGACTATTTTGCACATGCAATCAGGATAAGCCTGTCCGAATCAAGGCTAAATTGTTGCCCCTCGTAGCCGCCGATGACCCGCGTGACTACAAAGCCAGCTTGCTTAAGCAAATCCCGCAAAACTTGGGACTGGTACAAACGTACGGTATGCCTGAAAATTCTTATTTTCCCATCTGCCTTTCCGCAGACCGTCCATAAATCTCTGAGCTTTAAGCCATTTTTATCGACGGTGCGCTTTTGCGAAAGAGAGAAACTCGGGTATTCTCGCGGTTTAGAATTGACTGGCTGCTTGACTGTGTATTTTTGCATCAGGAGCTTACGATTGAAAACGTCAATGATCAAACCCCCGCCTTTCTGTATTGTTTGGTGCAGTTCCAAAAGGCTTTCCATATCCTCCTCTTCAGTTGGCAAATACCCAAAACTCGTGTCCATACTTACCGCTGCGGCGAAAGCCTGTGGCTTAAAGGGCAGATGCCGCACGTCCGCTTTTACCAGCTGCATGCTGCTGAGTCTGGTTTTTGCTATTTTGAGAAGATTTGGCGAGATGTCTAACCCAACAAAGTCGTATCCTTCTTTGCTCAGCGGAATTGCGTGCCTTCCCGTTCCGCAAGCAACATCCAAAATTATCCCTTGTGGCTTTAGGATGTTTCTTATGAATTTTACTTGTTTTTCTGTTTGGTTTTGGTCAGCTATTTCCGCCCAGTAAACGTTCATCCGGTCAAAAACGTTCAGGAGGTGCTTCATTTTTCATCAAAACACGCTTGATTAAACTACCGTTTGGTTGAATTTAGCTTTTCACGTAGCACTGGCACCATTAACTGTGTCTGAAATTGTCTTTTAATGACTAAAAATGTCTCAACCTGCAACTGACTCACGCTCTGTTTCAAAAAAGAAGCTAAAAATACCCTGTTCAAAAATTGCCAACGCAACTATTTTCTTTCATAGACCTACCCGCTGAAATATCAAAGCTAACCACAAGCCTTTGCAAGAATTTAAAGCTGAAAACTCGGGAACCTTTTTCGAGCCGCTTAAATATCCTTGCCGCTTACTCTCTAATTCGCTGGAGAACGAGGCTTTGAGTGAAAAGCAGGATTGGCAACATCTTTACATGCTTCTGAGGCTTGCGGAGATGGGGGCTTACCGTCGAACCGCCAAAATCTCAACTGAATATTTGGCGGGTAAACTTGGGTTTTCCCAGCAGACCGCCTCACGTTACCTAATAGAGCTTGAACGTAAAGGATGGATTCAACGAAACATCACCCCAGAAGGCAGCTTAATTCGAATTGAAGAGCCGGGTGGTAAGGAACTGCAGAAACTTTATTCAAGCCTTAAGTTTCTGGTCGAGAAATCGTACCCGCCCTCAGTGACCTTGGAGGGAACAGTCTTTACCGGACTGGGTGAAGGCGCATACTATATTTCGAAGGAAAATTATCGAAAGCAATTTGCGGAAAAACTGGGTTTTGATCCTTACCCTGGAACCCTCAACCTCAAGTTGACAGCGGATTACGACATCAAAACCCGGATGGAACTGGAGGCATACCCAGCTGTCGAAGTAATGGGTTTCAAGAATGAGGACCGTTCCTTCGGGCTTGTGAAATGCTATCCCGCAGTAATCGGCAACAAGGTTAAAGGCGCTCTGGTAACGGCGCTACGTAGCCACTACGATGTTTCGGTCTTGGAAATCATTGCGCCCGTATGCCTAAGAAAGCAGCTGAACATTAAAGATGGCAACAAAGTAAAAGTGGAAATTTACATCGCACCGTAGCCTACCTAAAATGGGTAAAGTGGATTCTTATATTTGACAGAGTACTCCTGCTGCGGTTTGCGCCTGGTGGCTATCCAGTAGCCAACTATTAAGCCGAAGCCTAAGCCGCCTATGTGCGCCAAATCGTTGACTCCGGCGCTTAATCCGCTTATTAGTAGTAGGAAGAAAGCGTAAACGAGCGCCCCAACGATAGATTGCCGAACGGAATGTCTATCGTAAATGACACATGCTCCGAAAAGCGCGAAGATTGCGCCTGAAGCTCCTACAGAGAGAAATTCTGGCCCAAAAGCTAACGAAAGAACATTGCCCGCCAAGCCGCCCACGATGTAGATTCCCAGGTACTCGGGTAGCGAAAACATTTCTTCTGCTCTTAACCCGAATATGAAGAGAAACAGCATGTTGCCCACGAGATGGGGTATTGAGGCGTGGATGAACATAGAAGTGAAAAGCTGGTAGTATGCGCCGTGCAGTACTTCGATGTTCCATTGGTACAAGGGTGGAATACCGGCAAGGTTTGTGGTTAGTGCGTTGCCTCCGACTATGGACGTGTAAATGTACATTGCCGTGTTTAGGGCTATGAGGATAATTGTCGGCTTGTACTTTTCGCTATTCATCGGGTTAACCAAACTTAACTTGAGAGCTTATCGATTATTTCCTGCTTAATCTTTGTTGAACTATCTAAAGTATTCTCCCCAAACTTTCCGATCCTAATTACTTCAATGTTCAAACCGTGGGTTTTTACGTAACTTAAAACCTGCTTAAACATGTCCTGCTGGTCGTAACCTAACGCAATTACATCTGGCCTGATTGACTCGATGACTTCACCGATTTCAAATTCTTCATATCCAAGCACCGCCCTATCTACAACCTTCAAGGATTCAACTAGCAGGCACCTTTCAGTCTCAGACATAATTGGTTTTCTGCCTTTGGTTTTCTCAACTGTGCTGTCCCTTGCAACAACAACAATTAACTCAGCGTTTTCTCCTCCTGCCTTCTTGGCTTCCTCTAAAAACCTGACATGCCCCAGATGAAGCAGGTCAAACACGCCTGAAGCTAAGACAATTTTTTTCTTTGTGGATTGGTCGGCCATTCGAATTTCACAGCGCCTAATAACCTTAACGCGTCAAGGAGCCCTTCGCAGTAAGCTACCGAGGTCAAGCTTGTTTCAAATTTTCCTTGAGCCTTATAATACTTTGCGTCTTCCAAATAATCGCATGCCCAACGTAGAACCTTCGTCAAATCCGCCTCGGAAACTGTCACAGATTCTTTTGTCTGCAGCAGCTCCTTGAGCACTTTTTCTGCTGAGCCAATGTACTTTGCTGCAAGCATTTCCGAACTCACTTGGCAAGCCTCCTAAACTCTGCGGGAGCACCAGCAAAAGCAATCAAAGCTTCAACCTCCATAAAATGCATGTCGCCTGGAAGAATTAGGCTGTAAGGCGGCTCGCCAAAATCAAAATTCACAATACTTTTGATGAAGTCTGCCTTCAAAATCGGGGTTTTGCTTCCCGCCCGAGCTACCCCAACGGCAGGCGTATCAGGCGCCACTGCGCTCTTTCTCTTTTTCTTCTCAACTTCCAGAAGCATCTCCACAGCTTGGTTGATGCTTAGGAAATGCTTTTCAGAGGCTTTCAAATCCAGCAGGCAAAGCGTATGTAAACCCACTTTCTTGTTTTGTGCGATGACATCATATGGTGTTGCGGAATAATTTTCCGGAAAGGGAACGGTGACGGTCTTTCCAAATTTATAATTGTGCAGCCCAGAGAGGCTGACAATTGCTGAAATAATCGATGTACCGTGAACAATGCGAGTTCTTATCCCCTTCCTTTCTGCGTCAATTCTTAGTGTGACGTGGGTTGTAGCTATGAAGGGGTCGCCTGGGACAAGAAAAACGGTTTTACCTTTTTGGGCGGCCTGCAGAATTGCCGCGGCGTTTTCCTCTTCTAAGTCGCGCCTTGAAACCAATTGGACCTGCCTGCCGCATGTATCTTCGAAGCGTTGCAAGTTGAAATCTGGCATGAAACTCGTGTATATTTCCATGAAAACAGTGTCTGCGCTTTTGGTTTCTTCTAAACCGCTAAGACTGATGCCTTTTTCATCGTTTAACCCTAAGCCTACGAAGACAAGTTCCTTCAAGTTAAGTCCCCATTGGTATTGAGGGTTTAAAACTTAAACGTTATTTCTCTTTTATATCGCCCTTTTCAACCAGCTTCTTGTAGTAAGCTCGGCACGTTTCCATAGAAAGTCCCTGGCGCTGGCAGAACACTGAAAGGACCTTCTCAGTAGACTCCCTAGGTTTTTTCTCCTTAACCATTTCCCTCAATAAGTCTAAGTCATGCTTATCTTGTGTATCACTCATAAACCAAAACCTACTAATTATTCTTCTTCTTCGACCCAAAAAAGCTTTTGTGTGCTCCGGAAGTCAGGCAAGAAGGCATTTGTCTGTTTTGCCTTCAAAGTATCACCGCTTTGAACGGTCAGTGCAGACTTAACCAAACGTTTATATGATTTACGTTAAAGAGAAACCTACGCATTTCAGCCTTGATTGACTGAAGGATTGAAACCGAATGAAGCCTGTTGAAAACTTGGTCAGAGACAGCATGAAAAACTTTAAGCCATGCGTCCACGGCGGCGAGGTTTCGGATGCGGCAGGCAAAAGTGGGCTGAGACGCGAGGAAATTTTGGATTTCAGTTCAAGCGTGAACCCTCTGGGTCCATCCAAGAAAGCGCTTGAAGCAGCAAAAAAAGCGTTCTCAGAAATTCCAGCTTACCCTGATTCAAATTCCAATGAGCTTAGGCAAGCCATCGCAGGCCACTTTAGCGAAATCAACAAAAACAACGTTGTCGTCGGGAACGGTTCCACGGAACTCATGTACCTGTTCGCTGAGGCTTTCCTGAGAAAAGACGAAATAGCACTAATTCCAGCGCCAACCTTCGGCGAATACGAAAGCGCCGTAAGAAAGACAGGGGAAACAGCCAAATTTGTCAAGCTTGACCGGAACTTCAACATTAATCCGGAAACTTTCCACCGTGAAATGGCCGACGCCAAGATTGTTTTCTTATGCAACCCGAATAACCCAACCAGCATGCTCATCCCAAACCAAACTCTGACCGCCATAGTTGATCGGGCCATGGAGCAGGATACTCTCGTTTTTCTCGACGAAGACTTTTTGGAGTTCGTAGAAAACGAAAAAACGTTGACCCTGATTGGCAAAATCAAAAGTTACCCCAACTTGTTCATCTTGAGGTCGTTCACCAAGATTTTCGGGTTAACTGGCTTACGCGTTGGCTACGGAATCGCTAGCGAAGAAATCATCAATGTGCTTTCATGTGTAAAGATTCCTTGGAATGTGAACTGTTTAGCTCAGGTTGCCGCAGTCGAGGCGTTGAAAGACGAGGAGCACTTAAGGGCGACTCGGGAGCTTATCAAAAAAGAGAAAGAGCAGCTTTTGGCTGGGTTGGAAAAATTTGGTTCGTTCAAGGTTTACCCGGCTGACGCGAACTTTTTCTTTATCAACATCCGCAAGACGGGTTTAACTGCAACTGAGCTTTCTGACAAGCTGATTGCGCAGGGTATTTTGATTCGGGACTGCACTTCATTCCGTGGACTTGACCAATACTTCGTCCGGGTAGCGGTGAAAACCCACCATGAGAATAAATGTTTGATTGATGCTTTAACGCGGACAGTGAAGAACCAGCAATGAACGGGTTTGATGAATGCTAAGCATGTTTTCTTTTAACATCTCACTTTTTGTGGATTCCGCGCTGATTTTCATCTTAGCCTTTCTGATTGACATTGTATATGGGGAGTACCCTGACAGGATTCACCCAACAATAGGCATAGGCAAAATTATTTCTTACCTAAAACCCAAACTGAAGAGCACCAACCCCAAAGTCGAGAAAGCAAATGGTGTTCTGCTAGCTCTTATTGTCATGTTTATTATTGCGCTGCCGGTTTTTCTGCTGCTTTTCTGGCTCAGGCAATCCTTCGGTTTCTTCGGTCAAATAGCCTACATTATTGTCGGCGCAATTCTGTTCAAAGCCACGTTCGCAGTTAGAGGCATGGGTCAATACACTAAACCGATCGCAAATGCGCTGAAGAACAAAGATTTGACGGAAGCCCGAAGATGGCTTCCCTACATAGTCAGAAGAGACCCAAATACCCTAAACGAGAAACAAGTTACTTCCGCCGCAGTCGAATCCATCGCCGAAAGCACGACCGACGGTATAACCGCGCCTTTCTTCTTCTTCGCCATATTTGGCGTTGCAGGTGCCTTCGCCTACCGTGTCGTTAACACTTTGGACTCGATGGTTGGATATAAGAACGAGGAAAACAGGAACATCGGCTGGTTCAGCGCAAACCTTGATACCATCACCAACTACATTCCAGCCAGGCTAACAGCTTACCTGATGGTTGCTGCCTCCTATCTCCTACGCGAGAACTGGCGGGAATCATGGCGCATACTGCAGCGAGACAAGGCCAAAACCGTCAGTGTAAACGCAGGCTGGACTATTTCAGCGATGGCTGGAGCATTAAACACCCAGCTCGAGAAGCAAGGGCATTACGCGCTTGGTGACGACCATGGCATCGAGCCTGAACACATTGATAGGGCACTTCGAGTTATGACGTTGACAGCCGTCCTCTTTGGTGCAATTGCGGTCATGCCCATTTTAGCATTGAGGATTTATGTTACAGGGCTTTAGACAGAAAGAACCGACTGAAGTCTGCACCAGGTTTCTTGAAGGTTCTTAAAGTTATAGTTGCATAGTTTTTATTTAGCTCGACAACTGTTTATTGTCATCTGAGAGGGAACTTTGGGTTTGAATGGGAAGCCGCTCGTCACCATAATAGGTGCTGGCATGTCCAAGTTCGGCAAGCGTGATGGTTTACTTGCAAGAGAGATTTTTGCTGAAGCTGCAAAAGAAGCCTTCAACAGCTGCCCCAAACTTGACCCTAAACGAGATATCAAAGCCATGTTCATCGGGCAAATGGGCGAAGCTTACGAGCATCAGGGTCATATGGGAGCAACTATCGCAGATTGGGCAGGGCTCACAGGAGTTGCAGCCACGCGTACGGAGTCTGCTTGTGCTTCTTCAGGCGCTGCGTTACGTTCAGGGATATACGCTGCGATGTCCGGGCTTGCCGATGTGGTTTTAGTCGGCGGGGTCGAGAAAATGACTCATCGCACCACAGCTGAGGTAACTGAGTACTTGGCTATGGCGTCGGATTACCCGTTTGAACAATGGAATGGGATCACTTTCCCAGGTTTATACGCGATGATGGCGACTGCCCACATGGACAAGTACGGAACGACTGAGCAGAATATGGCAACGGTTGCCGTCAAAAACCATTATCATGGAAGCCTAAACCCTAAAGCGCACCTGCAAAAAGAAATCACATTGCAAGTCGCCATGAATTCACGCTGCATTGCTTGGCCTCTCAAACTTTATGATTGCTCTCTGATTACCGACGGGGCGAGCTGCATAATCCTTACACGACCCGAATTAGCCTGCAAATATAATGACCTGCCAGTGCATATCGTAGGCAGCGGACAAGCGACCGACACCATTGGCTTATACCAACGCCAAAGCCTAACTTCATTGAACGCCACTAAATTAGCCGCGAAGACAGCTTATGAAATGGCTAACGTAAAGCCAGGAGATATTAACCTAGCTGAAGTTCACGATTGTTTCACGTTTGCGGAACTCATGGCGTACGAAGACCTTGATTTCTGTCCAGTCGGTGAAGGCGGCAAACTAGTAGAAAGCGGCGAAACCCGTCTTGGCGGGCGAATTCCAGTTAACACCAGCGGCGGCTTAAAAGCAAAAGGTCACCCTGTAGGTGCCACAGGAACTGCACAGGCATACGAAGTTTACCTGCAGCTCACAGGTCAAGCTGGAAAACGCCAAGTCAAGGACGCCAAGGTAGGTTTAACACATAATGTCGGCGGTTCAGGCGCAACCGCTGCCGTTCACATTTACAGGAGAGACCTATAGTTGAGCGCAATGGAACCCTTTTCAATCGAGCAATTTTACAAGTTCCTGCAGCAGAACAAGTTGATGGCTGGAAAATGCCTCAAGTGCGGAAAAATCCATTTGCCACCTAGACCTCTATGTGACAACTGTCTCTCACAAGAATTTGAATGGGTCAACATCTCAGGAAAGGGCAAATTGCTCACTTACACAATCATAAACATTGCGCCTGAACAATTTCAGGCGTTAACACCGTATGCTGTAGGCATCATCCAGCTTGAAGACGGTTTGAAGATTCCTGGAATGATCAACGGCGTTACGAATGAAAAGTTGAAGATAGGTATTGAGTTAGCGGTGGATTTTGGCACGTGCAGTACAACGCAACAATGGCCACAGTGGCCCCGATACTGCTTTAAACCTTCGACGATTTAAGTAGCCAAAATTCTTTAAAAGTAGCTTTTGCGCCTAACCCAAGCCCACGCAACAGTTACGAAAACTGGCAGAAGGGTAAGAATTACTACCACGTAATTTAAGCGAGGGCTCAAACCGTAAGGAAAAGTAAAGCTCACCAACAGGTCCCTAACGGTGAATTCCCACACAGCAATGTACGAAATGACAATTGTTACGACGAGGGCTAAAACTTCAATTTTGCGGGTATTATAGATTTCAAGAATATCTATGTGCGCGCGGTGCGATTCCGCTAGAACGCCAATATGGTCGTTTAGCTCTTCAATCGCGTCCCTGACCAAGAAATCCAATCTTGGATTTGATTCTTTAATTTCTTCGCTAATATAGTCCCATTCATGGGACAAATCTAAAACGGCCAGTTTTTCTCTTTGAAGCTGCTTGTAATCTTCCCAAAGCTCGCGTTCATTGTTTGTTTCTTTGCTTAGGGTAGGCTCAACTCTTATTGTGGTTTCTTTTAGTGAATTCAAGAAACAAGCGATTTTATCAGTTGTCTCACTGCTCCCTTGGAGTTTGCCTACTTCAGCTTTGATTTTTTCAAAGTCAAAGTGAACGCTATAATCAGTTTCTGTCATTTCGATTCAACTTGGTCAGAATTTGCTCTCTAACCTACGTGTCAGCATATGACTAAGACTGAGTCGTAAATAAAAATCATACTGAGCAAACTGCATGTAGGAGCCACCAATTTTTGGTTTTAGCCTAGGGATCTGATGCTGGCGCCTGCGATCTTTTTTGAGACGTTAATTTTGAAAGGTTTCACAAGGTGAACTTATAGACTTCAGTTTAAATTGAATAATAGTTTTAAGGGAACATTATCTGGTTGTACCGATTATTAAAATCAAACATTAGTTTGAAATGCCTTCTGACTTTTTTAGTTTCATAGTTTTATAGTCACTTTAATGCTCCTTTTTTACTCCAAGTATTCAAGTTTCTTCTTTGCTTTTCTTATAAGCCAACCTCGATCTGTTTTTTCAAAGCCAATTAAGTCTCCAGTTCTTAATCCCATCTCTTCTCTTAATCGGGCTGGAATGACTACTTGCCCCGATGAGCTGAGTTTTGAAGCGAAAGCTTCATCTTCAATCGGTACCTGCACGCGCGGCTTCCGTTTCATTTCTTGTTTTTCTCTGAATCTTGCTATCTCATCCTGATTGGCGAGTCGGTAGCTTTTGTTCCCTGAATTGAACCAAAGAAATTTATTGGACCCCGGGGAATGGTGCGTGCTGCTATGGTTGCCAGCGAAGCCAATCAAGTCGGCTCTGATGGACTCACGGTTAATTTTTCCATACTTATCTTCAATCCAAGAAATTACTCGACTTGGTTTTGCTTCTCCCAGAGCTTCAAGTGAACTTCGAATCATCTCTGAATGTGTAACCATTTTACCGCACGCCTAAGCTATAACCATCATACCGGCTGTCATTATATAAACCTGCTATTGGGAATTGTACCTACAAGAAGCAAAAGATTTTAATAGGTACAGTTTCATAACGGAGGAGCAGGATATATCACCAGAACGCGGGTACGGAGTCGTGTCTCGTATGGGCAGAGTGCCAGTCTACGAGGGCGAGCGACCACAGTGCCGTAAGCGGGTGGACTAGCAGTACACGACCCATGGAGAGCCCGTCTTCGTCAGGGGTCGTACGCATAGCGCTATATCCCGTGCTGTGCCCGAAGCTCTCCCTTGAATCGCGATAGGCGAGACCTATGTTCACAATAGCAGAACAAACAACCCAAATCTACTGGCGCTTTGGCACCAGTGCAATCTTCCCCCTGCAGCAAAAACTGCACCCGTTAAGGCGGGTAGCAAAACAACCAAAAAGGAGAATCTGTAAATGACCAAAAGCTTAGAAAACAATACTTTCGAAACAAACCGTGAGCTAAGCCAAACAAATGGAAACGGAAACTACAGACGTCTGCCAGATAGCCAAAGGGCTGAAGAGGAGCCAATAAACCCAACAAGTAACTCGGTGCTTTCAAGATATTACGAAATCTTAAACAGCATGGACAAATGCCCGCCAGCCAGAACAATGAGGTACAATATTCAAGTTTATGCACAAATAAAAGCCTTACAAGAAGTGTTCGGAACATCCGAGCAAGCGGTCATTAATTATGGTATAGGCGCTTTATTTAACGAAGCCTGCGGCATGAAAGTAGATGATGTACGCGCGAAAATAAAAGAAAACTTGAAACCAAACTCAAGATTCCATGAGTTAAAGCGCTTAGTTAATGAATTGCATGCACTAGATGGCACCGAGAAACGCAAGTATTATCCAACTTTGGCTAAAATTCAACATTTCAACTGGAAGAAGTCACTGGAAGCTCTTGAGAGTAATTTAGAGGAAATGAAATCGTTGGATAAGGACATTTATATTAACTCGTACGATTTCACGAGCATCGAGGGCGAAATTACAACGACTGTTGAGAAAATTCGGTTGGAACGAGAAATTATTCGCATTCAACATGAAATTGCTCAAAATGCCAGAGGAAAAACCGAGGAAGAGGTAACTGAGGGAACGACGGCAAGCATAGCTGAAGGCACCGGTACCAAGGAGAAAGGTACCGGTACCGCTAATTCAAATGCAGTAGAGAAAAAAACGATAGAGCTGTGATACTAATGGGCAGAACATGGTTCGAAGTTGATAAAGACGGCTTAAAAGCTCTTCAACTTGGAAAGCCCAAGAGCTACATTATTAGAGAACTCGTTGCCAATGCTTGGGACGAAAACATAACACTCTGCAAGGTCGAATCATTCAATAAAAATGGGGTTGCAACCATATCTGTTGAAGATGACAGCCCCGAAGGATTCAACGACCTATCAGATGGCTACACATTATTCAAAAATACCCGTAAACGCTCAAATCCAAAACAAAGAGGCAGATTCAACTTGGGCGAAAAACAAGCGTTTGCAATCTGCCGAAAAGCTTCCATAGTGACAACGAAAGGAACATTGGTATTCGATAAAGCTGGACGACGAGAATCACGAAACCATCGCGACAGAGGAACAAAGGTCACGATTGAACTCAAAATAACAAAAGCAGAGTATGACGAGATGCTTGGAACCCTTATGTTGTATCTTTCGCCTAAAAATGTTATAACAGTTATCAATGAACAGAGGCTTGAATACAAACCACCATTCAAAACAATTACAGCTACCCTTCAAACAGAACTCGCTGACCAAAATGGTGCCCTCTCAAAAACAAGGGAAAAAACCGAAATTCAGATACACAAGGTCTCAGGAGACAGCTATCTATACGAAATGGGTATCCCTGTAAAAAAGATTGATTGCCCATTCAGCATAGATATACAACAAAAAATTCCTTTAGATAAAGACAGGGAAAACGTCAGCGAAGCATTCTTGAAAGATGTCTATGCTGAAGTGCTCAACGCTACCTGCGATGAAATCCCAGCAGAGAAATCAAGCGAAACTTGGATTAGAAACGCTACAAGCGATGAACGGATAAGCACTGAAGCCATAGAGACAATAAAAAGAAAAAGATTTGGCGACAAAGTCCTAGTAGCTAATCCCTTTGACCCGATAGCGAATGATGATGCACTATCACAAGGTTATCGTGTGATTCAAGGCAGAGAACTAAGTGGCGATGAATGGACGCAAATTAAGGAGAAAGCTCCAATTGCAACTACTACGGCGAAATTTGGCAAAACACCAGTTAATGCCAAAGAACTCACGCCTACACCTGAACAAGCTAAAGTTGCTTTGTACGCAAAGAAACTTCACCTGAGACTAAACAACAAAGACTTGAACGTGCGGTTTGTCAGATGCAGGGAAGCGGGAGAAAGCGCAAATTACGGTTTAGGTACTTTGACTTTTAACCTTGCTTGGTTATCAAAGAACTTCTTTGAGGAGTATTTGAAAACTACAAACCTCATACTGCACGAAATCGGTCACGAATTCGGAAACCACACAGAGCATAGTTATCATGAAGCACTGACTAGAATGGCACAAGAACTTGTTATAATTGCACTTGACGAACCGGAGTTTTTCTCAATTGACAAAAAACCTTTAGTTGTTACTGGGATGGAAAAGGCGGCAACGGAACCGTTGAATGCTTTTGCTGGTCCAGGCGCTATAGCGCCTCTTGCCAAGGGCAAGAAATAGGCAGAAGTTGGTATCCATTGGAAAAGAT
>JBEKVK010000013.1:0-25649 GCA_049514075.1 Bathyarchaeia archaeon
ATCGGCGGAACCTTGGCTGATTCAGGTTTAACGGGCAGAAAAATCATCGTCGACACCTACGGCGGAGTCGGAAGCCACGGAGGCGGATGCTTCAGCGGCAAAGACCCCTCGAAAGTTGACCGATCAGGCTGCTACATGGCAAGGTACATAGCGAAAAACATCGTCGCAGCAGGGTTAGCTGACCAATGCGAAATCCAAATCTCATACGCCATCGGCGTCGCCCAACCAATCTCAGTTCTAGTAAACACCTACGAAACAGGGAAGTTGCCTGACGCAAAGATTCTCGAGTTAGTGCAAAAGTACTTCGACATGAGGCCTAAAGCAATAATCGAACAACTGAATCTGCTAAGACCCATCTACAAGAAAACCGCGTGTTTCGGGCACTTCGGAAGAGAAGAACCAGAATTCACATGGGAAAAAACCGACAAAGTCGAAGTTCTTAAAAAAGAACTGGAAAACGCCAAAAAAGCGTAAACCAGAAAACCAACTTTTATTTTGTCAAAACTATTTTTTAAAGACGGCTTTTCCGCCGTTCTCTTCAACCAAACCAGCAAGCTGACCCATAGCTTTCGTCACCATTTCCATGGGGTTTTCTTCCTGTTTTGCCGCAGCCGTCAAATGGATTTCGATGTGCGGCTTATTCTCGGCACCCATCGGATGCGACTTAATGTAAACCCCTTCATTGGCAATCATCACTTTATCAATTAGAGGCGCCAACTGAGACTCCATTATATCTTCTAGAAACATGCTTTTTTCAGAAAATACCCTGTCGCCCACGGCTTCTTTGAGCATCGGCGCGATGGTTTGGGTAAAAATCGCTTCCATCTCTGAAGGCACACCAGGCAACGCAAACAAAACAGTTCCATCCGAATCCAAACGCACGCCGGGCGCGGTGCCAACTGGATTGCTGATTGGCTCGGTTTTTTCTGGCAGAGTCGCCATTTTAACTCGGGCAGGTGTCAACTCGCTTTGAGGCAGGTGTCTTTTTTTGACGTATTCAACGTATTTTGTTTTGACCATTGCTAAGGCTTTCTCGTTGACTTCCAATTTTAGGTCAAACGCTTTAGCTACGCCTTGCAAAGTTTTGTCGTCAAAAGTTGGGCCTAATCCGCCTGTAGTAATTATAAACCGGGGGTTTCTCTCAATGCCTTCGCGAACAGCTTTGGCTATTTCATCAACAATATCCTGCACCACCGTTATCCGTTTTACGTTAACTCCAAGATTTGTTGCCTGCTTACCAAGCCAATAAGCGTTTGTGTTAATTACTTTGCCGATAAGTAACTCGTTGCCAACGCAAATTATCTCCAGTTCCACAGTCATAGTCTTCACTCGACAGCAGAATAATTGAAAAAGCACATTTTATAGTGTTTGCTAACGAAACGTGTAAATCTCTTAAAGTTATGCGGCTTTATTTTTTCTTGCTAAGATACCAATTGAGATATTCTTTTCTGCGGTTTTGTTTTTGTTCTTCTTCTGTTTCTTCAGCAGGTCTGTTCTTATCCCTTAGATCGTTAAGTTCTTGCTGCGTAACTGATAACCCGCAGCTTTTACAGATATAGTGCTTAGTCCCTATCTCGTAGTGCATTTCGCCGCCGCATTCAGGACAATATACCATGTTACCTTTCTCTTCAGATTTTATACGTTAATCGCTCTCGCAGAGATATTAGTCTTCGCCTTAAATTTCCACGTTTTCGCAGGTATTTTTCGCACAAAAAACAGCAAACCATTCATTCAAGCATTTTTTCGAACCAGACCTTGTCATTGATTTCAAAAAGCTTTTATAATAAAGAAACAAATGCAAGGGGTAATACCTTAACTTGAGGATTGCGAATGAGTGACGAACACTTCAAACTATCCAACCCCGCCCCGCTTGGGCTGCTGGGCTTCGGCCTAACTACGGTCCTGCTTAACTTAGTTAACGCTGGCGCCTTTCCATTAGATACAATGATCTTAGCCATGGGCATCGCCTATGGAGGAATCGCCCAAATCATCGTTGGCGCCATGGAATATAGGAAAGGAAACACTTTTGGTACCGTGGCATTCACGTCCTACGGCTTGTTCTGGTGGAGTTTCGTCCTGCTTTTGATTCTGCCGAAATTCACCGGATTTGCAGCTCCATCTGCAGCCTCCTTGTCTGCGTACTTCATAATGTGGGGTATCTTCACATTCGCAATGTTCTTCGGCACTCTGAAAGCCAACCGTGCCCTTCAATTCGTTTTCGCAACCTTGACGATCCTGTTCTTCATGCTTGCAACAGCTCAATACGCAAACAGCGTTATGTTTACAAAAATCACCGGTGCCGAAGGAATCATATGCGGCTTTAGCGCGGTTTATCTAGGAGTAGCCGAGGTCCTGAACGAATCGCACCAAAAAACTATTCTGCCAATTTTCCCAACTTCTTAAAAAAACCAACTTCTTTTTTTGTTTTACAATAAAGCAACTGAAAAACTTATATTCTCGGAGCTTACCATTCCAAGCAATTCAGGTTGAGCAACATGTCAGAATCCAGTTTACCCTTCGACGAAAGGTATAGTCCAAGTATCGCAAAATTTTCCAATGGAGAAAAAAGAAAACAAGAATCAGAAAGAGCGATGAAGAATCCGCAAGAGTACTGGGCGGAGAAAGCTAAAGCCATTGATTGGTTTAAGCCCTTCAGTAAAACGCTTGACGATTCAAACCCGCCGTTCTACAAGTGGTTCCCAGATGGGGAGCTAAACATTTGCTATAACGCTTTGGACAGGCACGTAAAAAGTAACCGCAAGAACAAACTTGCATACATTTGGGAAGGCGAAATGGGCGAGGTAAAAACTTACACTTACTATCAACTTTACAGAGAAGTAAACAAGCTTGCAAAGGCACTCAAGAACCTCGGCGTCAAAAAAGGCGACCGCGTCGCTGTCTTTCTCCCAGTCATCCCAGAGCTGCCAATGGCGCTACTGGCAACAGCCCGAATTGGCGGAGTCCACACCGTAGTCTTTTCAGGATTCAGCGCTGAAGCATTAGCAGATAGAGTCAACGACTGCGGAGCAAAAATCCTAATCACAGCAGACGGCTCCTTCCGAAGAGGAAAACCAGTCGGTATCAAAGACACCGCCGACCGCGCTACGCCAATTATGCCCAACATCGAAAAAATCATCGTTGTAAAGCGTACGTGTCAACCTGTCCAGATGAAGGAAGGCCGAGACATATGGTACCATGATGCTCTGGCAAACGCAGGCGCAAACGCTTACGTGGAACCAGAAAGCATGAAATCTACTGATCCATTGTTCATTCTGTACACCTCGGGAACCACAGGCAAGCCAAAGGGTGTCCAGCACGGCATAGGCGGATACCTGGTTTGGGCTTACTGGACATTAAGATGGGCTTTTAACCCGAATGACGAAGACATTTACTGGTGCGTCGCAGACATCGGCTGGATCACAGGGCACACATACAACGTCTACGCACCGTTAAGCTTGGGAATAACAGCGTTCCTATTCGAAGGCACACCCGATTACCCAGGGCAAGACCGCTGGTGGGAAATGATCGAAAGACATGGCATAACCATCCTCTATGGCACACCGACAGCTGTGCGAATGTTCATGAAGTTCGGCGAAGACCTCGTTCTAAAACATGATCTGAGCACTCTGCGCATCCTTGGCTCAGTTGGCGAACCTATAAACCCTGAAGCATGGAAATGGTACTACCGCGTCATCGGCAAAGAAAAGCTCCCCATAATCGACACCTGGTGGCAAACTGAAACAGGCGGATTTATGATTTCGCCAGCCTCTGGCATCGAACTAACACCTCTAAAACCAGGCAGCGCAACCCTTCCAATGCCGTCAGTTAACGCAGATATCTACGACGAGAAAGGACAGCCAGTGCAGCAAGGCACCAAAGGAGTGCTGGTACTCAAGTCACCTTGGCCAGGTATGCTACAAACAATCTGGAAAGACCCTGACCGCTTCAAGCAAACATACTATGGACGATGGCCCGGAATATACTTCTCAGGCGACTACGCAGTCCGCGACCCAGACGGGTACTTCTGGCTCTTAGGCAGATCCGACGAAGTCCTCAAAGTGGCAGGACACAGAATCGGCACCGTCGAGCTCGAAAGCGCATTAGTTGCTCATCCAGCAGTTTCAGAAGCAGCAGTCATGGGTAAAGAAGATGCTGTCAAAGGAGAAGTTCCAGTAGCATTCGTCGTGCTGCGCAGCGGTTTCAATCCATCTGACGAACTTCGCACTGAACTCATAAAGCAAATCAGAACCACAATCGGACCCATTGCTACACCAGACGCGATCGTATTCGTTAACAAGATGCCGAAAACACGAAGCGGCAAGATTATGCGCAGACTACTCAAAGCCGTCCTAACTGGTGCACCTCTAGGCGACACATCGACAATCGAAGACGAAGGATCGATCGAAGATATAAAAGCAACATACAACGAACTGCGAAAGCAGCTCGCTAAATAATTTCTTCTTTTCTATCCTAAATAATTTCTTCTTTTCTATCTTTTGTTTCTAAACCTTTTTTATTTGTTTCGAATCAGACAGAGATGTTTTGAGTATGGTTAATTGAGGCTGTGGCTGCTTTACTTTTTTTCTTGTTTGCCTGCTCCTGTGGCTCTTGGGTTTGTGTGGTTTCGATTTTCTCCTGGCTATTTAGTTGAGAACTGCAAATGTTGTCGAACTCTTCGTTTTTTAGGTTCAATGTTCCTCTGGCTGTTCCGTCGCCGAGGTATTCGAAGATGAACCCCATTTTCTTCATGAGATCCATTGCCCTTGCATTGTCAGGAAGCACTATAGCATAAATCTCTTCCAACCCTTTCTCTTTGGCTATGTCAAGCACGTAATCCACGAGTTTGGTGCCTAACCCTAAACATTGGAATTGATCGCGTACGATGAACGCGACTTCACCGTTTTTCCCGTCGGACTCTATGCTTACACGGGCAACGCCGAGGATTTTTCTTTGTGGGCTTTTCACAAGTTCTGCAACTATGGCTATTTCACGGTCGTAGTCCACATTACAGTAGCGTACCACCACTTCATGCGGTGTATCTCTTAGTATCTCAAAGAACCTGTAACGTATTGATTCCTCAGAGAACCCTCGGAACATGTCCAGCCACAACGGTTCATCTTCAGGTTTTATGGGTCTAAGCAGCACCTCTTCCCCGCCTTTAAGAGACCAAATTATCTCGTATTTTTTTGGGTACGGACTAATCACCATGCGCTCGTGTGGATCAAATTTTCTGCAGACTTCATACTTGTTGATGGCGATGCGGGCATCTAGTATGTAGGCTCCTTTCTCGCTTACTAGTAGCGGGTTGATGCTGATTTCTTTTATCTGAGGAAAATCTACAAGTAGCTTGGAGAAGAGAAGGAGGGTTTCTATGACTTTTTTGATGTCAACTGGGGGCGTGTTTCTGTAGCCTTTCAGTAGCTTGTAAACCTTGGTTTCTTCCATCATGCGGCGGACAAGGGTAATGTTAAGCGGAGGCAGCCCGATGGAGTAGTCTTTGAAGAGGTCCATGCCTGGTCCCGCCATCCCGAATAGGATTACGGGTCCGAAGACGGGGTCGGTTTTGCCTCCGATTATGAGTTCGTACCCTTTTTCCTCAATCATATGCTGAATAATAACGCCGGTTATCTGCGCGTTAGGTTTGGACGCGGTAGCCCTTTGAATAAGGCTTTGGTAGGCTTCCCGAACCTCTCCCGTCGAGTTCACGTTCAAGACGACTCCGCCTGCAGCTTTTTTGCTGGCGATTTGAGGTGAAAGAATCTTTAGAACAGCGGGGAACCCAAGTTCCTGTGCGTGTGAAACGGCTTCGTCGGCGTTGTGGGCAACCAAGTTTTTTAGGATTGGGAAATTGTAGTACTTGAGTATGCTTTCGGCTTCTTCATCGGTTAATATTTCTCGGTTGTTGAAGGCTGCATTTCTGATTATTGCCATGACAGGCCGTTTAGGTGGTGAAGCGTCAAGAGGTAGCTCTTCAGGCGTTTCATATAGAAGCTCAAGATTGCGTTGATAATTATACATATACATGTAAGTTTTAGTGGCTTGGTCAGGCGTTTGGTAAGTTGGTATGTTGTTGGCGCTGAAGATTTTGTTGGCATGCATCACCGCGTCAAAACCCATGAAAGACGTCAAGATGGTCTTGTTTTTGTATGGTCTGCTGTTTATGAGGTCAACTATGCTTTTCGCTATCTCGACTGGTTCTGAGCCAGCTTGCTGCGTAAAAATAATTAAAATCCCGTCGACTGTTTCATCGTCAAGGCACACTCCAACTGCAGCTTTGTAATAATCCGCTATTGCGTCCCCGACAACGTCAATGGGGTTGCCTTTGCTCCAGAAAGGAGGCAGCACACTGTTAAGAGCCTCAATCGTTTTGTCGCTCAGCTTCGCCAGTTTGCCGCCTTGAGCAATCAAAGCGTCGGTGGCCATTACTCCAGCGCCGCCCGCGTTCGTTATTATGGCAAGATTTCGGCCCTTCGGCAAAGGTTGTGTTCCCAAAACCTGAGCGGCGTTAAACAAGTCGTTTATTTCTTGGACGCGAACAATGCCTGCGCGTTTGAATGCGGCATCGTAGATGTCGTCTTCCCCTGCTATTGAGCCCGTGTGAGATGCAGCTGCACTTGCGCTTTCAATGTATTTGCCTGATTTTACTACAATTATGGGTTTAGTTCTTGAAAAGTGTCTTGCGGCGCTCATGAATTTTCGAGCGTCAGTTATCCCTTCAATGTACATTATGATGCTTTTGGTTTTGGGGTCAGAACCAAAATAGTCGATCAAATCTCCGAAGTCAACGTCAACCATGGATCCGACAGAGACAAAGTTGCTTAAGCCGATGTTTTCATGGTTTGCCCAGTCTAGAATCGCTGAGCCTAGCGCACCGCTTTGGGAAATAAATGCAATGTTGCCTGGCTTAGGCATCTTATCCAGAAAGGAAGCGTTCAGATTTATTCTTGGCCGGATTACTCCAATGCAGTTGGGGCCGACAATTCGGATGTCATATTTTTTTGCAACTTCCCCAATGGCTCGTTCCAACTCCCTTCCTTCGGCGCCTGTCTCCTTGAAGCCCGCGGAAACGATAATAGCGCCCTTCACTTGTGCCTTCCCGCATTGTTCCATAACTTCTTGAACGGTTTTGGCCGGCGTCGCAATTATAGCTAAGTCGACAGGTTCGGAAATTTGGTCGACTGATTTGTAAGTTTTTATGCCAAAAATCTCGGGTTTACGGATGTTCACGAAGTAGTATTTTCCGGCATATCCCAATTGGGTAAAATTCTTGACTATCAAGTACCCTACTGAGCCTTCAACGTCGCTGGCTCCAATTATTGCGACGCTTTGCGGGTTGAAAATCTTGTCAAGGTTTTTAGTAACCAATCCTGATTGGCACCTGACTATTTGAGTGAGCTCTCTAGTTAAACTACTCTATCGTATTATTTGATTGTTATGAATCCAAAATCGGAAAATTGAAAACAAGACGTCTGAGTGTTTGAAAAAATTGTGCCTTTTGGGCTTGAAAGAATAAAGAAAAATTTAGATGGGGTAAGCTCCGCAAACTTTGCAGAACTGAATCTTTGTCTTAATGTGGCTCTTGCATTTTGGACATTGAATGCCGCCGTTGTCAGGGAAGACGTCTTTTGGTTTGCCGAACTTTTTGCGGAAGACTTCGTAGTAGAGTAGCTGTTCTTTGTCTTGAATTTCAACGTCATCTGCCGCTTTGATTGCTGCCTTTTTGTCCGCGAATTCCTTGTCGGGGATCATGTCGTTGAAGTATGTTCTCAGTGTTTCTGTTCCTGTTCCCTGTTCAAGAGGAGCTTTGGGTCTCCAGATGACATCCATGGGTATAACGTCTTCGTAGGCTTTGCGCAATATCCATTTGCTATATTTTACTCCGTTGTACATGTTGATCTTGTATTTGATAGGTAGCTTCATTGCCCAATCCATGAATTCTGGGTCTCGATATGGTGCCTTGATTTGCATTCCAAGAGATTCCGCCATTGGGAACGAGGAGAAACCCATTTCTGCCCACATTTCCTGTTGCTTCTTTGCGAATTCATCTTCTGATAGGTGGAATTGCCATGGGTACCCGAAAAGCTCGTCTAATGCATCACCTGTGAATACGGATTTGATTCCTTTGGGTTTGAATAGGGTTAAGCCGATGTAGACTGGAAGGCTGTTTCTGATTTCCATGGGGTCAAATTTTTTGAGTGCTTCGACGACTTTGGGGTAGTATTTCATAACGTCTTCTTTGCCGAACTGATAGGTCTCCTGTTTTAAGTGCAAGAGTTCTACCATGCGCTTGACATATTCGGTGTCTTTTGGGTTTCCGTGTTTGAACGCTAAGGTTAGGCATGGAATATCAGGTTTGTATTTTACTGCTTCGTAAGCAATTATCTGAGTGTCGGTTCCAGCTGAAAACAAGAAGCCGTCAGCCATGCTTTTCTTGACACATTTGTTTACTAATGTTCTGATTTGTGGTAAGAGCTTGTTATATTCTGAAGGGTCTAGCGTCATTTCTTTTCCTCGCAATATATTGCTTTTCATTTTACAAGTATTTAAGTTTACCGTCTGCATACAAAAGACGAGAAATAGTAAACATATGTGCTGAAAGTGAACAAAATACTGAACAGACGCCATCTAACAGGAATGGAAAAACCTATGCGTAGCAATACATCACATTTAAAAGTCAAAAATTGTCAGTCATAATCCAGCTTAAGAGGACAGAGGATAGAACGTGAAAGTAAGCATACTTCATATGGAAATCCGTAGCACATTCAAAGCAAACATAGACGCAGCCAAGGTGGCAGTTGATTCAGCCGCAAAGAAAAAACCAGCAATAATTGCGCTCCCTGAATATTTTGCTGTCCCCAATTGCATGGCAGACTTTACGAATGCGAAAAAAATCTCTCAAGAAACCTGCAGAGAAACCCTCAACTTCTTGCAACAAGAATCAAAGCAGATTGGCAATATCTACTTTCTAGGTGGCACAGTACTCGAAGAAGACAGGGGACAATACTACAACACAAGCACCCTGTGGAAAAACGGTTCTCTCATAGCTAAATACAAGAAGATAAACCCTATACGAGCCGAAATTAACGCCGGTGTTGCCAGAGGCAGCCAACCAGTTGTTGTTAACACAGAGATCGGCAAGATCGGACTGCTAGTTTGTGCTGATTCGTTTGACCCTGACCTTGTTAAGCGTGTTGCATCTATGGGTGCAGAAATCATTTCTCTTCCAGTGGCAGCAATGGGCACTCATCCAGTTGTCAAAGGTCACCCGTTAACGGAGGGAATTGCAAGCAACTACGGTTTGTTCCTGCTTAAGGTGGGCAACGTTTGTTCAAACATGAGGGGCGGCAGAAGCGCAATCATTGCTCCCTGGGGCATACTTGGAGAAGTAACCGACGCGCCAAAAGATTCGATTTTGACCCGAGACCTCGACATGCTGCGGCTGAAAGAATATCGAAGCAAACTCAGTACTGTTTAGCCCAGCCGTCGATGATTCGGTTCATTTCCCCAAAATCGTATTTTTCCAGCCAATCCCTAAGGTTACTGTTGTTTACCGCGTACCTGCAGACTTGCCTGGCGTTCTCAGAATCATGCACCAGCAACAGCACAGCATCCAACTTGTGCCTGGAAATGTAAGCCACCGTTTTCAACAGTGCTTCAAGTTTTTCGTCAGTGGGCATTTCAGCGCTTAACTCCACAACAACGGGTTTTTTCAAAGACGCTGCAAAATCCCTTGCCAACATGATGGTCCAGTAGTTAGTTAAGTAATCTCGTGAGGAAAGCGGCACATGGAAGTAGTCGACCAAATCCCCTATTGCAGCAAGGTCCAAGCCGTAGCGTTCTTTAGCAAGAACGGGGTCAGGGTAAATTTCCACAGCAAAAGTTCCTTTTACAAGCTCTTTGGCTTCCTGCAAAAGTTCAGTAATCGTTTGAGCCCTCCACTGTGTCCAGCTTAAACCGCTTTGCTTCCATTTTTCCACGCATCGCGAGCAAACACAATACTCTTGGTCGGGAAAATGATAAAGGTTCAGAGTAACGCCCAAAATGTTTTCTTGGCTTAAGCCTTCGATGTAGTTTAATGCTTTGACTCGGTAAGCTGGGTGTGTTGGGCAGACAAAATCAAAGGCCAAATTTGACCGCCTGTTCTTGCGTAGCGCCGGTCCAGTGTTTGACATTGCAACGAGACTTGGATCTTCCCTTATTGCTTTGGCGTCACAAAGAACTGTGACATCGTTCTGCATGCCTTTTGCAGCAGGAAAAGCTTGTCCGTCCGTCCACTTCGAATAGTAAACATGAAGGTCGTAGCCCTCGACTTTTTCGGGCTTGTAAGTAACCAAACCTATCTGCATACTCTCCTATTTGATGCGCGCAAACAATATATTCTTGGTGCTTTCTTAGATCTTGATTTCGATGGGCAAAATGCAGAAATCCGTTATTCTTATAGATACCTCTAAGTGCACATCCTGCGCAGGACTCATTTGCGTCGGCGTTTGCCCCCAAGGCGTTTTTGAAGAGGGCAAAAACAGGAAACCGCAAATTGTTGATGTTGTCGAGTGTACTTTATGTGGTGTCTGTGTAAATTTGTGCCCAGCAAAAGCCATTACTATTAGCAAACCCTAACAGGTGGTTAAGGCGATAGGCTGGTATGGAACAGGCAGATCTTGCAGACGGCATCAAACTTGTAATAAAAGAAAACACACTAGCCGTAATTTGTGATAATCCTTTAAGTGTAGTTAGTTCAGCCATATTTAATGGCGGGAACAGACAAGCAAACGCTGTCCTCAATGTAGGGGTGCCGGAAGGGTATAATGACCGTTCCTTGCACCTTGACCCGCTGGAACTTATTACTTCATCTGCCGCTAAGCTCGGGTTAACTAAAGATTACGTTGGAATGGTGACAGCTGCCAAAATCAAAAACTACAGTTTAGTCCAAAAGAAAACAACTGATTTCTCCGTAAGTGTAGCCGCAACAGCAGGTTGTTCACACGGAGAATCCTCGGGCGAAGAAATGAATGTCCAAGAAATCTCAAGGGGCACCATAAACGTCATCGTGCTAATCGACGCTAACCCAACGCAGAGCTGCATGGTAGCGTCAGTTGTTACTGCTACGGAAGCCAAATCAGCGGCTCTAAGAGATTTTGATGTCCGAAGCCTGTATACAGGGGACTCAGCTACTGGCTCAATAACCGACAGCGTCGCCATTGCGTCGCCTTGCCAAGGCAAAGTTATCAATTATGGTGGTCCAGCGTCAAAGCTTGGCAAAGTTGTCGGGTACTGTACTAGGAAAGCCGTAACGGAAGCCCTCATCAAACAAGAGCCTATTTGGGGTTGCCGAACAGTATTGGATAGGTTGAAAGAGAGACATCTTCCACTTGAGAAGCTTGCGACTGAAGTATCTAAAGTCGAAGGATTACAGGTTGACACCGAAAGCTTGGCTGAAATTCTAAAGAACAGCCCCGTCGCCCTATCTTTTTTGTTGGCGGCGGCAAAGATGGATGACGATGTTAAGAAGAACCTGTTGCCAGCTGAGCTTGGCGATGCTGAAACGCTAAGCAAATGCTTCGGTAACCTAACTAGCACCGCAGGGTCTTGCTCTAAAGTGACAAGTTATGAGGAAGTTGATTTGCCCCCTATATTAAAACAGGTTCTAATCAGAATTGTGAGGAAAGCTGTTTCTGGAGCTTAACTGAAAAGACTTAAATAACTTGCACTTTTATTCGTTGGTAAAACAATTGTTACGATGGTGTATCAAAAGTGAAATTTGGCGTATTTCTCTATCAACCAGAGCCCGTTGAAGGCGTTGACTACAATTTTTACCGTTTGAAGTCCGAATCCGGGATCGTTGGAAAACCCAACCCTGAAATGTACACTAACATCGCCTGCTTCGGCGACAACTTTATGGCAGCAAAACGCCCAGACTGGGTCTCAATCAGCAAAGACGGACCAGCTCTGCGCACCAACAAAAAATACAACCTCCGCTGGGACGTCGTATGCATGACTAACCCAGAAGCCAGAGAATACAACCTCAAAATTATCGCTGAATCAGCGAAAAAAACCCCTGGGATAAGCATCAGCAGCCAACACTTTGCTGAACGCGACTTCTGCACCTGCCCACGTTGCGTTGAACAATGGCGCCAAAGCGGATTAAACTGGGTTGATTGGCGAGCCAAAACCGTCACCGAATTCCTTAGCGAAGTTCGCGACGTTGTCAAAAACAAGCCGCTTTTCGTGAACTGCCTGCCTGATCCGTTGCTGGGCAAGATGCGGTTTGGCTACGACTTCGAAGCGATGGCACAGTACGCTGATTACTTTGTAATCCCAATGTTCAGCAAGGCATATCCGACCCCATGGTACTGGGAAACAATCGCAAGAGGCTACAAAAGCTTCCTCAAAAAACCAGTCTACGTTAACTTTTATGTCAGAGGTCCAAACGAAACTTGGGACACAGTTGCACCGACAAAGCAAATCATGACGGTAGCTACACGCGCAGCAAGAACAGGCATAGACGGCATAATCTTCCTCGCTGAAAAAGCCCAGTGGATACAAGAGTTCCAAAAGAACGCTGTCGCAGACAAAGAAACACGTGAGTTCCTTAAGGGTCACGGCGGCGACGAAGTCTTAGAGCTCTTCAACCGATGGGAAAAGATGCTGAAAGCATAGCATCCCAACCTCTTCATTACTTTGCTAATTTCTTTTTGATGGTTTTTCTCAAGTCTATTCTTGTTTTTGAAAAGAATAACAAACCGAAACAAACGCGCTTCTTCTACCATTTAACAGGGTTATGCTTTCCTACCCTTGGCAGTTTTTCGCAACCCAAAACCAAAAGTTCAACAACAACATCAACAACAACAAAAGAAACCTATTATTGTTCTTCTTTTTTTACTTTTTAATTAATCGGTGTCAACGCAATCTTAGATTATGGCCGTACCAACAAACAACATTTGATAACTTTCTTGTTGGCAATGGATATTAAAAAATCAAACAAGTCAAACGAGGTATTATCTGCCTTAGATGGTTCTAGTTATTGTAAAAAAAAGACACAAAAAGCAAGAGTAAGCTAATAAAATTAGTGTGATGCCTCGAAAACTCCTTAACCTGTTTGTTTATTGTTTTTGTGCTTTATCTAGAAAACTATATAATTCTTCTTAACGTACAAAGCAGTCACTTAAAGAGCGTATCTAGATTGAAGATTACCTTGGTTAATCCCCCTTACCCGCTACATGTGCACTCGCACCCGCCATTTATCCCGCTGGGCCTTGCTTACCTAGGCGCTGTAGCTGAAAAGGCTGGGCATGATGTTAACATCATCGATTGCCAAGCTGAAAGGCTAACATACGATCTTTTCAAGCAGAAAATTGGCCAGTTAAAATCGGACGTCATTGGTGTAACAGCTACCACACTTCTCTACAAATCAGCCATGCAACTCATAAACATAGCCAAGGAAGCTCACCCGCAAGCCGTCACTATGCTTGGGGGAAGCCACGGAACCTTCTGGGATGAAAATGCGTTACACGAATACCCGAGCCTTGACGTGGTCGTGCGTAGAGAAGGCGAAATAACATTCATCGAATTGCTCAATAAATTGCAAAGCGGAGACAGCCTCGCTGGCGTGCTAGGAGTAACTTTTCGAGCAAAAGACGGTACAATCGTGCGTACCGAGGATAGGCCTTTTTTGGAGGATTTGGATTCGCTTCCTTTTCCCGCTCATCATTTACTCCCGCTTGACTCGCTCAAAAGAATGGGGAAGATCCTGTTTCCGCTTATCACAAGCCGAGGCTGCGTATACTGGTGCGACTTCTGCAGCACAGTGCGCATGTTCGGCAGAGGATATCGTTTCAGAAGCCCCAAAAACGTTGTTGACGAAATGCAGTTGGTGCACGACAAATACGGAGTAGACCAAGTCACCTTCTACGACGACGCCTTCTCAGTTAACCGGGATCGGGTCCTCAAAATATGCGAGGAACTCCACACCAGAAAACTTAACATGACCTGGGACTGCGGCACACGCGTCGATATGGTTGACCGAGAAATGCTCAAAACCATGCGTAATGCTGGCTGCATCGCTGTTTGGATGGGCGTCGAGTCAGGTTCAGAAGCCATATTGGGTAAGATGAACAAGAAAATCAAGCTTGACCAGACACGCTTAGCCTTCAAAACAGCAAATGAAGTTGGTTTAATGACGATTGGGAACGTTGTTTTAGGTTTTCCAGGTGAAACTGAACAGACAGCAAAAGAAACGATCCGCTTTGTCAAGGAACTTAACCTTGCCGACGTTGGCTTCTACGTTGCCACACCGTACCCTGGAACACCCATGTACGAGCAAGTTAAAAGTAACGGGTGGTTGAGGGTCACAGACTTCGACAAATACGACACGGCGGGACCGACTTTTGAAACTCCGTGGCTGACCATGGAGAAACTTGCGGAAATCCGTTACAAAGCTTACCAGCAATTCTACCTTCGCCCAGGATACGTTTTCCACATGATGCGTAAAGGCGGGACATACGGGAAGTCAGCGGTGAAAACTTCAGGAGCTTACTTGCTCAGGGCTCTGCACATTAGGCTCTCTTAACATTCTCACAAGCCCCACAGCAGCGAAAACCAGCACAATCACGGTAAGAGATACCGTTATCGAAGTAAAGTTGATGCCTATAGGAGAAAGGCCCAAAAACAAACCTGCCAAACCATCTAAACCAAAACTCAAAGCCACCGACAAAACAGCCTGCTCAACCGGGTCAATCCTGTTTTTACCCCTGAAGAGAATGTTGATTAGACAGTAGCCTGGCAAAAAAACAACAAATACAAAACCGAAAACATAACGCAAAGCGGCAAACAACGAGTCGCCGGGAATAAGATAAGTTACGGCTAACGTTAAGACTGTGAAGGCAACAATAATTTCAAACCATGTAAGAGGCTTCAGATTTTTCGCGCTTCAAAAAATTTAACAAATAAAAAATAAAGGAAGGGGTTTTTTCTACATGAACATTTTGTAGATTGGATGAGTCTCGTCTATGGGTCTAGTTCCAAGGTCGCCTGCGGCTGAAGCAATGTATGTGTCAGTTATTGCAACGGCGGGGAAAATCCATTCTGCTTGCTCTGCGGGTCCAATCATAAGCCAGTTAGCGCCTACTGTCTGCATGATAGAGTTGGTTGAGGTTCTGCACCCGGGGCGGAATTCTTTTGCGACGTTTGCTTTAACCCAACCCATGGTTGTGACAACGTTTCCGCTGCCTAAGCCTACTGGGTGACCGTACTTCTCTTTCATGATCGGTATTGTTCTAACCGCAGTACCCATGTCTGGAGCGAAGGCGGGAATAGCTGTGTCAATTAAAGGCTTAGTGATTCCGCCTTTTTCTGCCAACGCTAATGCTTCCTGGATGACCTTCATTTTACCTTCCATTGTGGTATCTTTAGGGTCATCAGCAAGTACTATAGACATTTTGACGCCGCTTTCTTTCAAATTCGCCAGTTCCGCATCAGTCACACCTTTATAGACTGAGTTGTAGAGACACCGGTCTGCAAGGCCCATCTTCTTTGCGATAGTAGCTGCCGTCATACGTGTCTTTGGGCTCATAGCATCGAGCATAAGAGGTGCATCGCTGTGTTTTGCAACGAAATCGATGTATTTTTCAAAGGCTATATCAGTAGTTCCTACAATATCAAAAGCGAACTGTACACCAGTAATGTCGCTTTGCGTCTGCATTGTGTTGATTATGTCTTCTGCTGCCTTTGCATCAAAAATACCCTTGTTTGCGTCTTGAACCATTTTCTGGCCGAGCCAAAAGATGGAACCAATCAGAAAAGTCGGTAGTTCTCCTGGCTGACCGCCTACTTTAGCTTTTCCAACCGTGTAAATATTTTGTTTCGTGTTGAATTTAAAGGACATTTTTCCTCATCTGAAGGACTATTTTTTGCCTATTGCTTTCTTTGCAAGTTCAGGAGCTTCTTCTTTGTTTTTGCCGAAGAGTGCACCCATAGCGTCAGCGTCTTCTTTCTTGACTGCAGCACCGCCCATAATTATGGCGATTTTTCCTTTGAGGCCAGCTGCCTTCAATGCTTCATCAAGTTTTGCAAGATTGTTCTTTGCTGGAACAGTGTTCACTGAAATAGCAATCAAGTTCGCGTTGTTCTCTTTTGCCTTGTCAACGAAAACTTGTGGAGCAACGCTTTTTCCTACGTCGATTGTTTTGAATCCAGCGCGTTTTAGTGATCGCCTAACTGCTTCTTTTGCTGTGTCATGCATGTCCGGTTCAATATTGCCTATAACGACTATGCCGATTGGATTCTCTGGTTCTGGAGGCTCTTTTTCCATCATAGATTTAAGCCACGACATTTAAACACCTTTTTCCTTTTTTATTACTCTGGGCTTTTTATACTCGAGTTTCATATTTAAGCTTTGACTAACAATTTCATCAAACACAAAAGAATTTCACGGAAAGGGAGGGGCGCAAGTGTTCAATGCAAACAAGAAATATGTTCTGCTGCTTTTGATTTTCGTTTTCTCTTTCATTTACCGTGTCGTTCTAATGTTTTGGCAAGGGTTTCCGCCTGGCGCTGACATAGGGTTACACGCAAGCGTCATCAACTCTATAACGGGTTCAGGCAACACCAATTTCCTCTACGACTACTTCCAGATGGGTGGAGGCCAATCCTTAACCTTCCCGGGGTACCACATTTTTGCTTCAGCCGTAATGCTCATAACGGGCTTAACAGACTATGTGGCACAGGCTCTAATTGTTGCACTATTTTCTTCCCTTATTGTTTTAGCCGCTTTCTTGATAACTAGAACAGTATGGTCTGAATCAGCAGCTTTTATTGTTGCGTTTTTAGTCGCAGTTTCACGTTTTGATATCGAAATGTTGATGTGGGCGGGCTACCCCAACGTGATAACACTGCTTTTGATTCCTTTGACTTTTTACCTCTTTCTTCGAAGAGAAAGGTTTTCGATGAGTCCTTTTCTTGTTTCGGGTTCAATCTTGGTCGGATCCATATTCTTGACTCATTCGTTAAGCGCTGCCGTTTTCTTAGGAATAACAGCAGCCACTGTGTTTTTTGCGTTTGTAGCGCCTAGAACGTTCGGAACAACACGAAAAAACGTTCTAAGTTGGTTACTTCCGCTGGTAGGAGGCGCAATTCTTGTTTCACCGTTTCTTGTAAAGGCAGTTCCTGCTTACTTGAGCGCTAACTCGTCGTTTTCCGCTGTTAGCGCTATTGACCGAGCGATAATTGTGACAAGAGTGCTTCCTATGGATGAAGTTTTAGCGCTTTTCGCCTGCCTTCTCCCGTTGCTTCTATTATCTAAAAAATATAAACGCCGATTCATTTCGCTTCCAACTTTCCTGGTAATCATGTGGCTTTTCGTTCCGCTGATCCTGACACAAGGCTACTTATTCGGGCTTTTAGTCGATTACAATCGTTTTCTCTATTTCCTGGTTTTACCCGTTATCATGCTTTTCGCCATGATGATTGATCACGGTTCAAACTATTTTGCACACCTAACAGTTACTTACCACAACCTGACAAGCCAAATGCAGAAAACAACGAGGACCGCAAACAAGTGGGCTACCAGAATCTCCGCTGGCATAACCCGCAAGAGAGTTTACTCCATCTTCACGTTAGGCTTCATACTTATCTTTCTCGTTGCCCTTCCTATCTTTCTCACTCCTTGGCAAGGCGTCACTATTCAAAGCTTCTACCAAACCATGGACAAACCCGGATACCAAGCAATCCAATGGGCTGAGCAAAACACTGCACCCGGGTCAGTTTTTGTTTCTGATGCTCTTTACGGCTGGTGGCTTGGCGGTTTTGCACAACGGCCAACCTTGAGCGCGGTCCAACCGCAATACTTAACGGTTGATAGTGAGTTAGCGCCAGCAACTTTTGCTTCTAATCTGCTCGATACTGATTACATGATCGATAACGGCTACATTCAGATCCGAGAAGACGGCGGGTACGTCGGAAGACATAACCCTGAATTTCTCGCCGACCTTAGCTGGACACCTTTTCCCGTTCCTTTTTTCCAGTTCAACGACAGTGAGATTACTTTGCTCTCACAGAATGCTGGATCCATGCAGTCCACTGACGTAACGCAAATGCCCGTAGTCAATATGCAGCTAGAAGGCGCACAAAGCAACAGCCCATCCATTATCGTTAACAAAGCAAACAACGACTTTAGTTACTCCGAAATTTTAACGGTCTCTCAAGGGGTGGCATTCGCAAATATGACCATAGTACTCCAGAGCATTAACCAGAACGTTTCTTTAAACTGGATCAATTTTATAATAAATGCCCAAGGCCAATTCTTGCAGCCGTCTAACAATACTGTAGCAATGTTAGATACTGGCCTGAAAGAGGTCGGTCAACTTGTTTTTGAGGAAAATCAGCCACAAGTGACGACGTTTAACTCACAAAATCCCTGCATAACCCAGCTCTCTTACAACTTACAAGGCAAGTCTTCAGCAGAAATACAAATTTTTGTAGGTATCTACCCAGCTACGGAAAATGAGATATTAAACACAAATAGCTTGAACCAAACATTAATTGATGACGCTCAAAACGCGCAAAAACCAGCTGTGAGTTTGCCCTTAACTACATTTGATTATAAAGCGGAGTTGCAAGCAAACTCGGTTTCTTACATTGCAAACCGTGATTTTGGGGTGAACACAAAATTTGCTGACGACCCAGAATTTAGCTTGGTATTTATTAACAATGAAGTTGCCATCTTTAAAGTCAAGGCGAACGTCAATCAGAATGGAGGATAACTGGCTTCTTGATGGGTAAGATGGCAAATGAGAAACAGCTTGAAGTTGCCTTCATAACGATTTTCTCTGTGCTTGTTTTACTCATCTTCTACACGGTTGTATCAATGAACGGGGTAGTACTCGGAAATGACCCTGCTGTTCATCTTGTGAAAGCACAGATTTTTCTAAATACAGGTAGAATACCCTTAGAAAACTTAGGTTGGACGCCTCCGCTTTACGAGCTTCTGCTTGCCATGCTTATTTCTTTCACTGGTGCATCCGGCATCGGGCAGATGATTTTCTTAGTTAAAGCTCTTGCAGCAGTGGCTGATTGGCTACTTTTCATGGCCGTTTATCTGATTGGAAGCAAGTTTTTTGGTAAGAAAGTCGGAGCTGTAGGAGCCGTTTTGCTGTTGATGTGTTTTCCTGTTTTTGAAGCTAATCAGTTTGGCGGCTACACTACCGTACTTGGCATAGCCTTTATTCTTTTTATGCTTCTTTACTTAACTAAAGCGACAGGGGAGTTTGGTTACCTTGTGGTTACTTTTCTTGCGGCTTTCGCACTAGTTTTGTCCCATCAGCTTGCCGCTTTCCTCGCGGCTTTTATGTTGCCTCCAATTCTAATTTATATGCTGATATACTCAAGAGGGGCCTCCCTTAAAGTTGTATTAGCCTTGATTGTGGGCGGCGGAATAGCTTTTCTTTATTATTTTAAAGCTGTGTTCGGTTACATTGGGCTTGTCATTGAATATGTGTTTTTTGCCGTAAAAACCTACGCTTTCCAGATTCCCTCTGTCAGCTTTAAGGCGTTTATGGTTAATTTCGGCTTCATTTTCTTTTTTGCCATAGGCGGCATTGTCATTTCCTTCTTTCTCCTGAGAAAAGAAAAAAAACTTTTTCCCTATGCAATATTGATGATCAGTTTCTTTGTTCCACTTTTTTTCGCTGAGTCCTACCTTTTCGGATTTTTCATGCCATTTCAATGGTTCGTTTATTATCTTACTCCTGCGATGGCTATTTTCGCTGCTGTTTCTGTAGTTTTCATTCAAGAAAAATTTGTCATATTCTACACAAAGAACAGCAAAAACCTCTCAATTTATCAGGGCATTCTTCAATCTGATGCAGTTGGAGTCAAGGGGCAAAAAGCTGGCAACGGCTTTTCAGCGAAGTTTGTAAGGACCTTTAGCAAGCCGATTCTTGGTTCTGTTCGCAGGAACTGGCTAAAGATTCTTACGGTTTCCTTAGTAGTGTTGATGTGTTTGGTGCTTGTTTTTCGTTCCGACACGGTTTACGGCAAAATAATCCAGGCAAGCGTTTTCTACTCGACAACAGATGTGAAAGCACTTGATGCAGGCATTTGGCTCCAGCAGAACTACCCGAATAACGCAACGGTCGTTGATACTGAAATCCCAGGTTTTTGGTTTTCCGCGTTTTCTGGTAAAAATGTTATTGCTCAAACTTCAGCAACTGTGGAGACAAATGACGTCGCATGGTCAGTTTTGAGTCTATCATACGATATTCAGGACCCTCAGAACCTGTTTCGAGCTTACGAAGCCTATGGAAATACTTTCTTCGAAAGCTACATTTCCATCAACGGAATTTGGTATCAAGTCTTGTCTTCCTCCACCGCAGGGGATTTTATTTCTTTTACCCAAAACGGAAAGAATTACAATTTTCCCTTCACCAATTTGACAAGGGACATTTACTTTGACCAGCAAATTAATCCCACACAATTAGAGATTCGGTTTTCCAACGAATATGTAGCCTTAACGGAGACAATGCTTGTTCAAAACTATACTTACCCGGCCGACATTTCTTGGGCTTTAACTCCTTTGAACGGTGATATTTCAAATGTAACGCTCTACTTTACCAACTACTTTGGTCTCGATTTCGACAAGGCTCAAATTCCGCAGATTATGAATTGGGTAAGCCCTTGGAATGTAACTTCAAAAACGACCGACGGGAATCTCTGGGCAGTAGTTAATTTGCCAAATTCAACTTCCGATATCTACGTCGGAGTTTATGACGACAAAGACCAAGTCGCCTGTGCATTCAACTTCACCGATCCACCAGACTGGGGGAACATTGGGGCATTGGGCGGGGGGCAAATTGATGCAATAAGGTACCAGTATCAATTCAGTGAAATCAAAACTGACCAGATGGTTAACCGGCAATACCAAATTCTCTGTCTTTCAAAAAGCAACTTTACAGCGTTGTCGCCCAGCAATCTTGAAAGCCTATTTAGCTTCAAATCTGATCCCTTCACAATATACACTAGTAGCTACAAAGACTACATAGCCCAGAACAACATTGAATTCATAGTTTACGACAAAAATCAGCTTGACCCTAACATAGTCCATTTGAAATTTCTCCAACAAATCTACTCAAATGACCGATACGTTGTTTTCAAAATACTAAATAACTACAACCAAACACAATAGCAAAAATGTCTAAGGCAACGGGCAGTCCCGTTTCTATAAGTTGATTTTCTGTTTTTCTTGAAAAGTAGTCGGAATGCATCTTGTTAATATTTTAACAATAAGTGCCAAACTGCCGAAAGTAATTAATCGAAAATGCTCCCTTTCTTGTTTTCTCGATTCAAAAAGGGAACTGAAGAAAGAAATTTACTGCTTTTTTAAGTAGTTGGGATCTTCTCGCAGAACTTTCGGAATATAATTGCAGGCTGGATCTGACTCAAATAGGTCGCCCGTGTAGTATTCGGCTCTAGTTCTACATCCGCCGCAGATTTCTCGGTACTCGCAAACTCCGCATCGGCCTTTGATGTTGCTTTTGTCCCGCAGTTTAAGATGCAATTCACTGTGCTGTAGATCATCCCAAACCTTGGTTAATTTCTTGTCTTTGACGTTGCCTAAACGGTAGCCTTCGTGGAATCCGCAGCTTCGGTAGTCGCCGTTTTCGGTTATGCCAATGTAGTTACCGCCGATGGTGCATCTGCCGAGGTAGCCTTCATGGTACCAGTCCCAGAAGTCCACTGGGTTTTTCTGGCGCACAATCCTTGCATAGAAGGGCGAATAAACATTGACCTTAACTTTGCCGTATAGTTTTCGTTGAATGTCATAAATTTCGTCAAAAGCTTCCTCGTATTGTTGAGGTGTAGGTGCTAAGTCTGGCATGTTACTTCCTGCTCTTCCTACGGGAACTAGATTGTGATAGACTACCATGCGCGCTTTGTATTCCTCTGCTAGTGCAGCTGGATGCGCCATGTGTTTAATGTTGTATTTGGTCATGGTTGTAACGATGCAATCGAGTAATCCAACTTCAGATAACTTTTTCATGGCATGTAATGCTTTGTCATAGCTGCCTTTTCGTCGAATTATTTCGTTTGATTCTCTGTTTCCATCCAGGCTGATTGCGGTGTGGACATTGTACTTTCTGAGTTTGTCAAATCGTTCTTCATCCCACGCGAAACCGCTTGTTATAAGGCTGACTTTCATGTCGTATTTTTCTTCGGCGTAGGCAATAACGTCGAAAACGTCGCTTCGAACCAAAGGTTCTCCACCGCTGATTCCGAACCAAGGCGAACCAAAATCGTGAATTTCGTCAACCATTTTCTTGGCGCCTTTAGTATCCAGTTCCGTTTCAGCTGCATAATCCTTTGTGTAGCTGCAGTACATGCAATTGCCGACACAGTTCCGTGTACAGCGCCAAACCACCATGAATAGTGGTGACTTGTTTGAAGCCATCAAATCCCAACAGTCAAATTAAATTCGCCGATGCGATATAAAACTTGCTCCTAGAACACAATGTTTGTTTCGAATGAAATAGATTGCAGAAAGCAACTTGGCTGATGCATTGTTTGGGGGCCCATTCCCGTTTATCGGGTCAGAGGTGTTCTTAGGGCTGGTTTTTTCATGTTTGCTGTAGTGGGTTCGTCTAACTTGAAGATATCCTTCAATAGTGAAAACGCTTAAAGCTAGCACGGTTATGAGAATTATTAGTAGAAAGAAAACTTTGAATTCGTAAGTTTCAACGGCGTAATGCACAGCTAAAATCACTGCTTCAGCGGCGAGAATGGCTAGGAAAACGATTGAGTACCGCCACATCTTTGGAATCAAGTGATTGCTAATCCAAATGTACCCAGAAATGTGTGCTTTATCTTTTGTAATATATTCTCCGTACGCGTTTTTTTGCAGGTAGCCGAAGTCTTCGAGTTTTTGTAGGTGTCTATACGCCACGCTTGGGCTGCTGAGGTTGGCGGCTTTCATGACTTCTCTTGGTCCGACGGGTTTGCCCATCTTTAAAACTTGCAAGTAAACATCTAAAGTAATGCCCTCTAACTCCTCTTTACCCGCTTTATTCATAGTTAAGCCTCTACGTAAAACGAGAGTAAAAGTTTATCCATGTTAGCTCCTGTACAGGGTGCGCCGTTTCTTTTAGGTCATTCACTCCTAAACGTATTTCAAACGGAAATAATGATCACACACAATTTTGCGCAATAATTCTCATTCTCCTTATGGATGAGCGTATAATCCATTAAAAGTGTCAAGCTTTCATCATATGTTTAGAAAGTCTTATTAAACTAACCAGCGCTAAATTGAACTTAGAAATTAAAAGGAGAAGAAGTTGAATAATGTCTAAACCTAAAGAATATTCATGGATGACTAAAGATAAGCTAATGACTTACACCTTTTTCGCGTTGCTCATAATCACCGTTATAACGGCCGTTATTTGGTCACAAGAAACGACACCATCAAAATGGAATCTTGGTCTAACATTAGCCATTAACGCAATAATCGCTGTCGGTATCGCTGTTGGGCTTGATGCTTTTCTGCATTCAGTTGCAGAGGATAGTCCACTCAACCTGATGTCTGCCGCTGTTTTCGGTTTAATTGTCACTGACTGCTATGTACTCGGTGTCCCAAGTATGACTACACCGGGTTTTGAGCTGTTCCCTCTTGAGGCACCTCAATGCTTCATCTTTGTCGCTGCGATGTCCGCAGTAGGCTTGATTGTCTTCAAGAAACTAGTCGGTACCACTGGCAGAAAATACGTTAACCCCGCTGCAGCTGCAAAAATCGTTGTAATGATACCATTCATCAACGCGTTGCTATTAGCAATTGATCACATGAAAAGCGGTTTACTTAAAGTGCCTTCGCTCGCAGGTCCACTTGGCTTAACCACTGTAGTAAACGGTAATGGCGGAGGTACAGGGTATCCTGGATTCGGCTCATACATGTGGAGTTGTTTCTCTAATTCGGACATCAAGAAGCTCGCAACCGTAAATTTGAACAGTCTTATTCAGCAAATGCTTTTAGACAAATTCCACGGATGGCCTGGTGGAGCATCGACAATTGCAGTTCTCATCGTCGGCATAGCCTTCTTCGTGGTCGCACGCAGATATGTTAAATGGAGAATTACGATTAGCTACTTTGTCGCTGTTGCTGTGCTTTCAGTGATTTTCTCTGCTGTTTATGGTGACTCAGGTGGAGCAGGTTACCTTGTGCGGTTTCTGTTCTTAATGTTCATCGGCAGTTCAGTGTTCTTGGCGTTCTTTATGGCAACAGATCCTGCAACAACCCCGTTAACATACATGGGACAGATTATCTTCGGAGTGGGAACTGCAATATTAACAGTGCTTATGATTACGTACATGCAGTTCTTCGGAGCCTCTTTCGTAGCGTTAGTCATAATGAACTTGACAGTGCCTGCACTTGACAAAGTTGGTCGACGAAAGCCTTCAACCGAATCTAAAGAGCCTAAACTGCCTAAAGCCAAAGCATTTACCGCTGATAAAGTCAAAGAATACCAATGCATGAGATGTGGCGCGTGTATGAGAGTTTGTTGCCACGGATTGAGCCCAATACTAATTAAGCAGGCCTTTGACAAGATGAATTTCGACGCGATGAGTAAGTTAAATGCGGATTATTGCACTGGATGCGGACACTGCAGCTACGTTTGCCCATCAAGAATAGACCTTAAAGGCGCTGTTCTCCGATCAAAAGCGATGCTAAGACAGCAACAATAAACCCCATTTCCTTAATCTTTTCTTTTATTTTCTTCCACCCCAAAACCTATGTTGCCACTTGGCAGGTTGCCGTTTTAGCGCCTGTTTTCCGCGTTGTAGCTTTTGCTTTTTAACATGCCAACCTTCCAAGCATTAAGCTTATAAACATGCCACAACGTAAATAAGTCAAGGGATAAAAATTGGAAACACCAAGATTCAAACTAGCTGACATATTCACCGGCATCATGATACCGCTAATCCTTGTATTCTTGATCTATTTTCTGGCAATATACATTAACCCCAACGGAGCTCAACACGTAATCGGAAAATCAAGCACAATCGGCATCATTCTCACTCAGGGCTTTGCACAAATGATCATTCTCGGTATCCCAATGATATTGGGCTTACTGTGGAACAAATGGGCAGGCGGCGCGGCTGGCTTCATTACAGGAGGCATGTATTATTTAGCTGAAGCAGGCTATTCTAACGGATCTTATGCTGTCTATAGCAGTTTCGCTAACAACTTTTACGGCGACTTGAGTATGCTGTCTTATCTTGTCATGGCTGTAATCATCGGTTATATGGCGGGTTCTTTGTCTAACGGCTCCATGAACTTCAAGCGGTTACTCGGGGCAGGAATGACAGCAGCTGTCATCACCGCTTCAATTCAAGCGTACTTCAACTACACTATTTCACTCACACCAGCGCGACTAATGAATCATCAGATGTGGTCATCCACAGCGTATATCGTACCTGGCTTGTATGGCTTCGTGTTGCAATTCATTCCAAGCATTGCTTTAGGAGCAATCATTCCGATTCTTGCTAAAGTAATGTCGTGGTATGGGCTTCAGCCTGTAAGGCATCAATAAAAAATCCCTATTTCCCTTTCTTTTTTAATTTCCGAAATTTTTGGGCTTCTCAGTTCTGGCTTCAGTTTTGTGGTGGTTTTT
>JBEKVK010000014.1:0-25023 GCA_049514075.1 Bathyarchaeia archaeon
GGTGCGGTGCTGTAAGGTTGGAAGTTGTTTCCTGAGCCGTCGTACCCGCCTGTGTTGTCAAATCCGGGTCTTCCTAAGCCATACCAGTTCCCGCCGACTGCTTGCGCCCAGCCATAGTTTGACGCGTATATTGGTGTTGTCCAGTAACTCGTTGGAAGAGGCGAACTTGCAAAGTATGATATCGGAGTTTGCTGCACAACAATTGTAACTGCTGGGCTTATTGAGGGATCAACACTATATGTTATTCCGCTTGAAAGGTCCGTTCCTAAGGATTGTCCTGGAAACACCGCTTGGAATGTGTAGTTTCCTGTTACGGTGGGCACCCAGCTAATTGCTGGAACGCCTCCGGTGGTGTCTGTTGTGTATGGTCCGAGGGTTACGTTGGTTCCGTCTGGTTGAATGACATTGACTTTCAGGTTTGTCAGTGATGCTCCGGCGTTGATGAAATTATTGTAGTTAAGTAATGTTACGGGTTTAGTGAAGAAGAGGGTTATGTATACTGTTTGTCCCACGCCGACGGGGCTAGGTGATGCATTGACGTATAGAAAAGTTGGAAGGGCTACTGTCGATGTTGTTGCGGCAGATGCTTGTCCTATCATCATAATCATTGGGGCTGCTAATACTATCATAAGTACTAAAGCGATTAATCGGTTTTTGGTTTGCATTTTGTTTTCTCCTTTATACTATGACCTCTCCTTTGCCTTCAAAAAGAACTTAAGCATTTGTTAGTGGGGCTTGTCCTAACACTTACATAAAATTTTAATTTAACAAAGATATCATGAAACAATATGTTTGAAATTGGCGACAAACGCGTTCAAAATTTAATCAAGTTTGGGCTAACTTTCTCGCAAGCAACAGTATATCTGACTCTTATAAAACTAGGCGAGTCAAACGTAAAAAGAATCTCCGAAGCAACAAATATTGCTCGCTCAGAAGTCTATAGGGTAATCAATACACTCGAAAAAACAGGCTTCGCAGTTAGGATAATCGGTGTTCCAACAATGTACAAAGCCACTCCAATAAGACAGGTCTATCACCAGTTGTTTCAGAACAAAGTAAATCAATACACTAAGTTAAAAGAAGAAGCAAAGGACCTAATCAAGAGCATAGAGGCAAGCAATGACGAATTGGCTTTTCCCGAAGATGAGCAAGAGCTGATTCTAATCTCTTCAAAAAGACTCCACGACAAGAAAGTGGATTTCGCGGATAATGAAACTAAATCGAGCATAGATATTTTAGGTGATTTCAAAGGGTTAAGAGCCAAGGTATTTTGTCAGGGACACATACATGAGAAAGCACTAAAAAGAGGCGTTAAAATTCGAATCATTACAGATGAACCGGAAGGCGAACTACATGGAAAATTTTCACAGTTGGAAAATGATTCGTCATTTCAGGTTCGATATGTTCCTTCCCCTATTGCAATCAGGCTAGCAATCTACGACAGAAAGAAGATGTTCTTGAGTGTGGCAAGAACAATGAATGAAATGCTACCTTGTCTTTGGTCAAATAATTCAGTGTTGGCAAATATTGTAATGGCTTACTTTGAAGAATTATGGGAAACATCACATCAATCGTCTGTTGAAAACAAATCAGTGCAAAATAATATGCACGTTCAAGTAGAAAAATAGGTCTCGCATAAAAATTATTGGAAAATCCCAATAGTTACAATTGGTACATTAAGAGGCAAATGTACGAAGTTACAGTTACTCTGCCGCTTAGAGCTATTTCCGCAACCAAGCACGTATTTAGAGAAATCAATCTTACAATAGCGAAGAAACCAGCTCACGAATGCATCGGATTATTCAACCGTTCGGAACCGGGCGAGTGCAGCAATTACAAAAGAGTGCTCTAAAAAAACGTTTAACTACCGAAACAGGAAACGAAAACAGAACCTGAACCTTTGGAGTAAGTTGCGGCAGGAGTTTGCGTAAATGCGGAGAGGCCCTATGTTTTCTCACTCGCTAATCTAAAAGCTTCTTTTCCAACTTGGTTGATCTCAGGGATCGTTATCGTGAATTTGGCTCCTATTCCGGATTCACCATTCTCTTCAATTTTCCAGCCATAAACGTCCATCATCTTTTTGATCAAGAATAACCCGAAACCCGTGCTCCCACCAGTGCTGAAACCTTCCGCGAAAAGACGCGATTTGTTTTCAAGAGGCACCCCGACCCCGTCATCTTCATATACCAACTTCAAGCCAGCTTGATCTACCAATTCGTAGAATACTTTTATGGTTGTTGTTTTTTTGCCGTATTTTCTTGTGTTATCAATGAAATTATAAAATAGTTGCCTTAGAAATGAGTCCGCCAGAACTGTCAACCCACGGCATCCATTGATTATCGTTGGAATAGGACCCGAAAAAAGAGTCACGGCTTCTTCTAGTTTTTGTTCCACATCAATGTAAGTTAGTTCTTGCGCCCCCAACTGCTCATACATTTTAGCAAAATCAAAAATCTTCATTGAATCTTTGATAGCCTGATCCATCTTATCTAGCGCATCTACAATGTCTGCCTGATCGCGATGTCTCTTTTTTAGTATGTACGTGTACCCTGTTACTGTTGAAAGCTTGTTACGAACGTCATGCCTAGTTAAGCTGCCAACAACTCGGAGTTTTTCATTTAATTCCTGAATCTTATCCAAGGTATCCGACAGTGAAGTTAAAGAAAACGTCAAGTCGGCCTCAGTATTTTTTTGCAAGGTTATGTCCGTGGTTATACTTGCAGCGCCTAGAAACTTTCCATCTGCTTTGTAAATTGGAGTTCGATTTAAAATTACTGGAACGGTGGAACCGTCTTTATTCTTAGCCAATGCTTCAGTTGACCAGCTTTCTCCAGCCATTAACCTTTTTTCTGTTTCATTAGCCTCTTCTGGCGAAGCAGCACCCAATAGCTCCTCAACCTTATATCCTAATGCTTGTTCTTCTGACCAACCATATAGTTTTTCAGCTGCTTTATTCCAAAAACGAATTATTCTATTGTTATCAACCATAATAATAGCTTGGCCAACATGATTTAACAGATCAGCTTGAAATTTAATCGATTCTTCAGCTTTCTTTTGATCGGTAATGTCGCGAACGGTCGCTTGCAGAACTTCTCGTCCTTTCAGCGGCATCCTTGTCAAGAGCACATCTGCAGAGAAGGTAGATTCATCCGGTCGAGAGTGAACCCAGAAAAAGTGGTCAGTGCCCACCTTAAACGCTTTTTGGATATGGTAGTTAGCGGCAATAATGGATGGAGTACCATCAGGTTGTGTTGGGGGTGACAAATCGGCAGGATGAAATTGTGTAAATTCCTTCACTGACCTAAAGCCAAACAGCTCAAGAGTAGCTTTATTGCAATCAAAGAAGCCCTTCTCATCGAGCAAATTCAAAGCATCCATCGAAGCGTTAAAAGTGGTCTGATATTTCTCTTCGCTCTCTTTTAATTTATCCTCAACCGTTTTGCGGTCAGTAATATTCTCAAACATAGCCGCAAAATAGCTTCTTCTTGGACAATAAACTGAAACATGTAGCCACATGTTAAACGGCTTAAAGAATACTTCAAACCTTTCTGTTTGACCTGTAAGAGCAACTCTCCCATAGATTTCAAAAAGTTCAGGATTAGCCTCTTTGACTCCGGGGATTGCTTGGGTTACTTTCTTACCTACTATTGCTTCTCGCTTCAAGCCTGTTATTTTTTGAAAAGCATCGTTAACTTGAAGATAAATAAAATCAACGGGCTTTCCTGAATCGTCAAATAGCATTTGACAATAAGCAAAACCATCGATCATGTTTGCAAAAAGGGAACTATATTCTTTCTGACTTTTCTGTAATGCCTCTTCAGCTTTCTTTTGTTTAGTGATGTCTTTGGCGATGTGAATAACATGGGAAACCTGGCCTTGTTGGTCAAGAATTGCTGAAGAAGTTACTAATATTGGTATACCCAAATGCGGGTCGTTTACTTCTTCAGTGGCTATTTGCTTTGTTTCTAAGGTTTTTGTAGCTGGGCAATTGCACCAAGGTTCCTTAGTTCCGTGCATGATTTCATAACAATGTCGGCCTATCAGCTCCTCAGGTTTCTTTTTAAGAAAGTCACACGTGCTCTTGTTGACTTTAGTTATGAACCGGTTTTTATCCATGACAAATAGTAGATCGCCAAGACAATCGATAATCATGTCACTTTCGCTTGCATTTTCACTCGAGGTGTTACATTCTACCAAGTTTTCGAGTAAAATTGATGCTTTGTTTTCAGTTTGCATTTTGATGCCCCGATACTGGCTGATTCTCAAATGATGGCTCTTTAGGGTTTTTGGGCAATGCAATTGTGAAGGTTGTCCCCTTGTTTAATGCTGTTTTCACCGTTATGGTACCTCCATGTGCTTCTATGATGCGTTTACATATGGCTAAGCCGAAACCCATTCCTTGAGCTTTAGTCGTGAACAGCGGCGTGAATAGCTTTGGCAAAATCTCTTCAGGTATACCCTTGCCTGTATCAGCAAAAACGATCTTTATGCAATCTTCTGTCTGGCAAGAGCTGATTTCAAGTGTTCCCTGTTCAGGCATTGCGTCAATTGCGTTCTTAATGAGGTTCTCAAAAATTCGCATTATCTTGTCGGCGTCAACTTTTATCTTCGTTTCTTCATGGACATGATTTAGGATTTGTATTCTGTCAGGCACCTGAATCATTTGCACTGCCTTGTTCAAAAGTGTTGGGAGCGTGGATTCCGTGAGTTCCAAATGCATCTCCCTCGAGTAATCTAGTAGATCGTTGATTATCTTATCTGAATGGCCAATGGCGTTGTCGATGATTTCAAGCATTTCTTTAGCTTGTGCTTCAGAAATTGCTTTGCCTTTCTTTTTCAAGAAATAAGTAGCATTTCTAATGCCTGCCAATGGATTACGCAAGTCATGCCCAACCATGCCCGCTAGTTCACCTATAGCGGCTAAGCGTTCCGACTTGACAAGCCGCTCATTAGCATCTTTAAGCTGGGCAGTTCTCAAATCAACCATGAATTTCAAATGTTCTGAATAATCGTTTACTTTTCTTTCCAAAACCTTTCGGTGTTCTTCAGCTTTTCTGCGTTCAGTAATATCTTCGAGTTCAGCAACGAAAAGGTTAGGTGCGCCGTTTTGGTTTCTCACTGCGCTAACCATAATTTTTCCGTCTATCACGGTTCCGTCTTTTCTGATGTATCTTTTCTCAAGCATAAAAGAAGGTATTTTACCATTTTCGAGCTCGCGCATTTTTGTGGCGCTTTCTTTGAGGTCGTCTATATGTGTTATGTCTTTGAAGGTTAGCTTTAGTAGTTCATTTTCTGTGTATCCCATTATTTTGCAGAAAGCTTCATTTGCGTTTAAAAAGTGTTTATCAGGCCCTGAAGTAGCAATCCCTATTGGAGAGTTGGCAACTATTGCTCTTGATCTTTTCTCGCTTTCCTTCAACGCATCTTCCGCTTTTTTGCGATCGCTAATATCAATCACTAAACCTCTCAAACCAACCACACTGTTATCCACTGTGATCGGCTTGCTAATGACTATGGTTTGGAAGGTACTTCCATCTTTTCTGACAAAAGTGTATTCGTTTCCAGTTGACGGCTCGTTTGATAATGCGTTTTTGAAGTGAGCCTTAGCTTTTTCTTTCTCTTTTTGCTCAACGAGATCAAAGACCCAAACGCCTTTAGCGAAATCTTCTTTTGAATAACCAGTTGTCTTAAACGCAGTCTGGTTTGCATAAGTCAATTTGCCCCAAGAGTCTGCCTCAAAGACAATTTCGGGTAAAGAATCTGCAAGGTTCCTATATCTTTCCTCGCTCTTACTCAATGTCTCTTCCGCTTTCTTCCTTTCAGTTATATCTTCACATATTCCAAGAATCTGTTTACCCAAACCGTCAGGGGTACGTGCAAACAATGTGTCACGGCTACGCAACCAGCGCCATTCGCCACTTGAATGTTTCATCCGGTACTCAACGTCAAAGGTTATGTTATCCGGCACGTTTGCAAAGCGAGCATGGTGTGCAGTTACAACTTTAACGTCATCAGGATGCAGAACGTTCGCAAACAACTCGGAACCCATCAACTTGATTTGTTCAGGCGTATACCCTAAAAAGTCAAGAACCTCTCTATTGGCGTAAACGTTACAGTTTTCCTGCAGATCATATATGTAAATTAGGTTAGGCGAGCAATCGAGCATTTTTTGAGTTAAATACTGGCTTTCCCGAAGTTTATCCTCATTCGCCTTGCGCTCTGTAACATCTAGAATTGATCCTTCCAATATACCCTGTTGAGGATAAAGCCTAACTGAAGTAAGACACTGTCTTATCATGCCATGTTTGTTTAGCATATTACATTCAAAATCTTTAACAAATCCGTCAGCTTTCAGCAAACGGACCATTTGTTCTCGTTCTTGTGGGTTAGCCCAAAGACCGAGAGAGCTTTTACCTTGCATCTCCTCGCGAGTTAGACTAAAAATACTCATATATTTTTCGTTGAAGTCAAGGATTTCAGATCCATCCAATTTACTTCTAAACATACCTATTCCGGAGTTATTGAAAATATTCCGATACTTTGCCTCGCTTTCCAGCAGTTCTTTTTCAGCCTTTTTACGTTCGGTGATGGGAACTGCAAGTTCAAGTGCGGAACTGGTGACACCATTTTTGTCTTTGAGAGGAGTTACTCTTAACTCTACCCAGGCAGTTTCGCCTCTCGAGTTAACTGCTTCATATTCGTGAACATCGAGCGGAACGTTTGTCTCAAAAACCTTTTTCACTCCACAATTTGGGCAAATCGAATTTGATCTGTTAAGGATTTGGTAACATTTTTTGTTTGTCTCACCCATGATATCCCTAAGAAGTTTGTTAGCCCAAAATATGCTGTAATCTCTTCCGACAATTGCGAGACCTGCGCCAATGCTTTCCCCAACCCTCTCAAGAACGTCATATTTCTGCTTTAGTTCCGACTGTGACAGAACCAATAATGCCTCATTCTTTTTGATAAGTGAAACATCTCTAAGTATGCTCAGCGTAAAGTGTTGATTACCAATTTGAATTAAAGAAATTGAGAGCTGAGCGGGAAACACTTCGCCGTTTTTTCTTTTGCCAAATAATTCAAAGCTTCTTATTTTTCCTTCTGATCTGAGCTTGGTCACCAACTTTTCCCTTTCAGAAGGTTCCGCCCATAAGCCAAGCTCCAGCGGAGTTTTGCCAATTATCTCATGCTTTGTGTAGCCAAACATCTCCGATAGGCCATCGTTAACCTCAATGAACCTGCCTTCGTTTAAAGTACAAATGTATAGGGCGTCAGGAGCTGTTGCGAATACTTGTCTAAATTTCGCTTCACTTTCAATTTGCTTTAGCTCCGCTTGCTTGCGCATCAAAATCTGGTTTGTAAGGTGAAAGAGTTCTCCGTAGACTGTTTCGGGGTTGCCTTGTTTGTTGACGTATCCGTCTGCGCCAAGATTTAATGCTTTTATTGCTATTTCTTCCCTTCCTTTCCCTGTAAACAAGATAAAGGGGATTCCATTGTTCTGCTTGCGTAACTCTTCTAGGAACTGGAGTCCATTTTTTTGGGGCATCTCATAATCTGAAATGATTAGATTATATTTTCCAGTTGATATTTTCTTGAAGGCTTCATCAACACAACGGGCATGTTCAAAATCAAACCTGTCATCCATATCCACTAGAATCTGCTTTGAAACCTCAAAGATAGAAGAGTCATCGTCAACAAGTAAAACTCGAACAGTACCTTTTTGGTCCAAAGCGGCTAAATCAGGGACTCCTATGACAATTCCTTTCTGATCGAGGGCTTGTATAAGCCATACCCCATAGTCGAACAATGAATTATTGGGTTTGGTTATAATTGAGTTATGAATTCAGAATACAGAACATGGTCCGCTCCGTCGTATCCGAGTTGGAAAGCGGGTTGCGCACCAGTTTACTTTTGTGAATTAGGAGGCTTAGGAATCTTTATATTATTGTTTATCAATACATAATACTCAATATATGTCCGAAAAAGGACATATTGTACACTCGCAGAACAGCAAAACTGTTCAACAGATAAACACATGGAAAAAACAAAATGGCCGGGGGAATAAAACTTCACAAACCAAAAGAACATTAAAGATTCATTATCCACGCCCGCAGCCTCAATCAATGAGCCAGTCTTAATAGACGCAGGAATCTCGGATTCCCAGAAAACCCAAAACACAGACGTAGATAGCGTAAAAGACTCACAACCCGATAAAATTTTAGCGCAAAAGTTTAACGAATATTTAACCGAAGCAATTGATGAGGCATTGACATCCCTGGGAGCTTCTGTCAGAAACACCATATACCTTCAGTTAGAAAGCAACTTTAACATGCCAAAAAACGAAATTCCTAATCAAATCAATAAATTCAGTGATATTATTCACAAGATTTTTGGGTTAGGTGCCTGTCGTCTTGAAATTAAGTTTATGAAAAATCTTTACTCGAAAATAAAAGTGAATGTTGAATTGAGTGATTACGAATGGCCTTTATCAAAGTGGATAATAAACAACGTGTCTTTTAGTGAGTACGTCTGTAAGGCACGCGAAAATTATTGTTACCCGCAGGAAAAATGCAGGGAGAACCGATCAAGTAAGAATGATTTCGGATAATTGTTTCATTGGACGTGGCATGCAGGGGATTGTGAGAAAAAAGCATGAGGTGAATAAGGTTGGATGAGAATGTTAGAGTCTTAATCGTCGATGACGACGAAAACATAAGAAGAACAATGCAAACCATATTTGAGAATGAAGGTTACATTGTTGATTTGGCAACAACTGGAAATGAAGCCATCGAGCTAACGCAAGAAAGGACTTACAACATTGCACTTTTAGATATTCGGTTGCCAGACATAGAAGGTGTAGAATTACTTAATTTGATAAAAGATAATGTTCCGAAGACCCGCAAAATTATGGTTACCGGATACCCATCGATGCAAAACGCCATATCGTCCCTAAATAAAAACGCAGACGCATATTTGATAAAGCCCGTTGGTATTGAGAGCCTGCTTAGCACCGTAAAAGAGCAGCTACGATTACAGAAAGAAGAAAAGAAGTTCACTGAACAAAAAGTAGCCGAATTCATTGAAGTAAGAACCCGAAGAAACCATCTGCTAAATGAAGTCAACGGAAGAAATAGAAAGCGAACGCAGAAAATAGGAAGTTAGCCAGCCAATCGCTCGAGCGATTATCGCCGAGCTTATTTTCGGTTCAAATTCATCTTCTCTGAACATTCTCTTGGTCTTGGCTTCATCGCTGTTTTTCAAAGAACTTTGAACGATTCAATATTAAGGGAATGAGGGTCTCCACAGCAACAAACGCGATGGTAGCGTAAGCGATTCCGCCTAAAACGTCCGTAAAGTAATGTTCGCCTAGATAAACTGCGCTGAACCAAGTTCCAATTGGAAGAACTAGTATAGGAAGAGCCTTTCGTTTCCAAATTTTGAGGGCAAAAAGAAAGACTAGCCAAGGCAGGGCAGAGTGAAGGCTGGGAAACGCCGCATACAAGTTCGGTCCCATAAAGTCATAAAGGGTTTTGTAAGCTGGTACTCCTAGGCTTTTGTCCACTGAGGAGGAAAGAATGCGGGTGAGGCCCTTGTTAGTTAACGCTGTGTTAAGCCATGGCGGAGCAACTGGATAAGCGAGAAAAGTGACTAGTGAACTGTAAACTAACACTGCCAACGAAACGGTGTACTTCCAGAATTCTTTGCGATACTTCAGCCAGAAAACAAAGCCGAAGGCTGTTGGAACAAAAAAATAAATTGTGTAAAAAAAGGCGCCTGTAAAATTCAGGATTGGCGTTCTCAAATAATGTTGCAGAACCAAGTTGGGGTCGTTCCCACCGAAAAGGGCAATATCAACGTTATATGGTCCATAGTGAATGTTGAATTTAGAGACAGTTCCCACAAGTCCGTTAAGGGTTTCATATGACACAAACACCATGAGAAAGGGAATCCAGTCTTTAAGGAACTGCCATGTTTTCTTGCTGTAGACCGCGTAAATTGACAGGATCAAAATTGCATATTCTGGACCAGGAATTATGTCGTTGGTAAGGTAAAGGACACCTATTATTGTTACGAAGATTGCTAAGAAGAAAGCGACATAGAGCATAGAATGACTGTTGGGTGATTTAGACTTCGCGTTTTGCTCTTGCAATTCCAGTTTCGTTTGAGCCATGAGGGATACCTAAATGTCTATCGAATAAGTTCGTGCTACCTTTTAATGCTTAGTCGACGTATCAATCTTACGCAAGAACCTAAAAGGGTCTATCTCGCTAATTCTTGAGCAACTTTTGCTGTTGAAATGAAGAAGCTATAGTGATTCATGTTTTCTTCGTTGACTGCTCCCGCTCTTTCAGAATTCGTTGGTTGAAAATCTTAAAAAAACTTCTATTCGATAATTCATCTATACTCAATGGCAATATTTGAGATATTTCTGAATGCTTGGCTCAGAATGCTCCGCTTGAATTAGGCATGTTCGGAAGGATTTGCTGCGTAATATCCCAGTACTCAACAATTTTGTCGTCTTCAAAACGAAATAGGTGTACCTGTCTTAAACCGCCCTCGCCTGGTTTAGACTTTGAACTTAGAAGTTGAGTATGAACGGCAACGAGGTCCCCGTCCGCGAGGACATTCTTGACGGCAAACTCGGCTTCGGGATTCTTAGATGCTTCTTCCGTGTTAGCGGCATTCATGGCGTCAGTGAGGGCATCCATGTTGCCAGCTATGAAGGGGTTATGGGTCTTACAACCGGGCGAAAAGAAACGTAGCCCGTCTTTGAATTTGCCTTGACCGACCAACCGAAAGTATTCCGTTGCTATATTCTTACGTTCAACCTCTTTCTTTCTCATATTATCTGATTTCATTGTTTGTTTCATAAAATCACACGATCTAAAAGTAGCTAATTGAAAGAAGCAATATGATTCATAATAAGGTTTTTCCGCGGTCCAAGTTTTAAGAAATTTTACTTATTCTGAGTTCACAATGTTCTTATTCTTAGTGGCGCCAAAAGGAAGATTGATGTATAATGGCTCACTGCCCTTGCTGCGGAAAAGCAATTAACAAACCTTCAAGCGAACTGAAAAACTGCAGTTTTATTATTCAAGCCTATTATTGTGGAAAATGCCATCATAACTTCAAAATCACAATTAATCAATCAATGTTCGTGAATGGTGTCCAAAAATAGTCACGGTTCTTTTACATGCTCGTAGGTTCCTTAGGTCAGTTTACATTTTCGGCAAAGTGCTCACGTGTTCGACATTACATAAGTATAGTCTATTAATACACAATATACTTAAGCAACTTGACCTTGAAAAATAACAGAAAACTCGCTCAAATGTACATTCGCAGTCCAAAATACGCGAATAACAATTAAGAAAACATTGAAAAAGGGAAGAAAATGCTAAGAAAAACGAAAACATTAACCATAGCACTCTTGATAACAATTTCATTACTCATAACAATAAGCCAAAATTGCGGTCACGCATCAACAAATGCGCCGTCTAGCCTAAAAATCTACGTCGGCCCTTCAAGCGTACTTGCCGACAACAATTCTTACACTTGCATTTTTGTTCAGCTTCTCGATTCCAGTGGAAATCCAGCAAGGGCAATTCAAGATACACCCATAGGTCTGTCATCTTCTCTCACAAGCATTGGAACAGTTCAACCGTCAATAACAATACCCAAAGGAGCAACTTATGTCTCGACAGATTTTCACTCGACATTCAGTCCCGGCACAACAACAATAGCAGCCACAGCAACAGGATTTGCAACCGTACAATCATCCATAACAACGGTAGGACCAATCCCCAGCGCAGTAGCGGTTTACGGGTTCCCATCAACTTTGCCCGCCGATGGCAATTCTTATAATGCAATAATGGTTCAACTACAAGATTCGAGCGGTTCGCCAGCAAAGGCTCCCATAGGAGGAGTTCAAGTTACGTTATTATGCTCCAACGTTGTTAAAGTTGGATCAGTCACCCCCAACGTCGTTATTCCCGAAGGAATGACATATGCAACTGCTAATTTTACGACCGTAGCAAATTATACAAATGTTCAGACAGCGATTGTCACAAGTGTTGCTCAAGGATATACTTCCGAACAACTAACAATCACAACTACACCTGTTTCAACAAATCCTACTCAAGTCAAAATCTTTCCAGGACCGACAAATGTTCCGGCTGATGAAAACTCATACCCGCAAATTGCTCTTGAACTCCAGAATGCAGCAGGTTTTGTTTCAGTAAATCCATCGGACACCATTATTTCAGTAGGATCAACAGATCCAACCATAGGTCAAGTTAACTCTCAAATAACGATTCCAGCTGGTCAAACCTATTCAATGGAAACTCTCAATACGACCTACAAGGCGGGCACTACAACAATAACCGCTGTGGGGACAGATTTGTCGAGAAGCCAACAAGCAATAACTACAACAGGCTTTACTCCATCAAAATTAGCTGTTTTTTGCGTCCCATCGATGTTGCCATCAGATAACGCGACATACAATACAATCTTGGTGCAACTTCAAGACGCACAAGGGAATCCTGCAAAAAATCCGACAGCAGATGTGAGTGTAAACCTGTTTTCGTCACAGCCCACTGTGGGAAGTGTAACTTCCACTTTAATAATTCCCTTCGGTCAAACACAAGCCGCAGGAACTGTTAGCGTAACAAATTCGCCTGGTTCAACTTCAATCACTGCCCAAGCTTCAAGCTACATAACTGGTCAAGCTATTATGACAACGTACTTCATAGATTTCTTGCCTCTTCAGATCAAATTAACGCCGGACTCGCAGAGCCTCAATAATGGAGCCGAAACAAACATAACTGCATACATTACAGCTAACGGCGCTGCAATAACAGGCGCTGCAATTCAGTTCGCATCAGATAGCGGAGGAACATTCACAACAACCAAAGAAGTTGGAAACGGCTACTACAACACAATCTTTACCGCCGCCAGCTTCACAAAAACAACCACCTGCACAATTACAGCCACCGCCTCAAAAACGGGATACCTAAACTCGCAAACAACAACCCAGATAACTATCCAACCCGCAAGCACCCCCTCAACTTCAAATTCAACCACAAATCCAACCGCAACTTCGAATCCGACCCAAAACTTAAACTCGACGTCAAACGGGCCAACGACAATACAATTTCTCTTCAAAGATAGCCAAGGAAACGCTCTGAGCGGAGTAAGTGTCTCATCAACAATACAACCGGAAGGAGCAAAAATCCTCTCTGGCACAACCAATTCAACCGGCTACGTAGTGTTCCAAAATGTCACTGTGGGAAACTACACGTTTAGTATAGTTAAAGCCGGATACGACCAAACTATCAAGCATTTTGACATGAAAGGTCAGCCAGTAGCGGTCACAATGACCCTTTCAAGCAATGTCTCAAGTTCAACAAAAAGCAACAGCTCTTTTTCAACAATCTTAATCGTAGTTGTTGTAATCCTTGTAGCTGTGATTGCAGTAGTTTTGATAATGAAACGTAGAGGATCGAATCCCTCGGACGAACCGACTTCAAGTTTTTAGCAAAAATCGATGAAGAAGAATCCACTTGCCTCATGGCGCCTTAATGAAATACCATGCACATTTTTTCAAACACGTTTTATTAACTCCAAGAGAAGTTAAGTCATTGTGAATCACACATTGCAAACTAACATGCATGCTGACCCGAACCATAAACATGAAATAAAGAAAACGCATGTCACATTCGTTGAATACGATGACGTCAACTTCAACAAATTAGCCAAGGACATCAAGTACTTCGGTGAAGGCAACTCAAAAGAGCGGGTTCTAGAGTTCGATTTTGAATACTGCCTTAGCTGCAGCCTAAGATTACTTGACGGTAAACCAATAATGACTAGAGATATTCTGGAGAACGAATTCGAAAGATTAGTGAGAAAAGCAAAAAACAACAAATACGTCAGCTCTGAACAAACAACAATACAACATTCAGATTTTGAAACATTAGAGCGACTAATCAATAGCGCTTTAGAATTTGGCAAACTAAACGAAACCAAAACTTGAATTTACTCCAGTTACCAAATCGTTTATTTTGATTACTGAATACAGCGAGACGCATCAGCTTGAGAAAGCTGAAGAAGTTTTTTTCTTAAAAATGCCGAAGTTATTGCAGGGGCTGCCAGTTCATATTCCAAAAGGGTCCAAACCAAATATGCTAATCCATGCTAAGAGAGATACTAACGCCAATTTGCCAGCAAAAAGACACTCATGAATAGAGGGACAGGAGATCAATAACCAATAAAGTAGCGCAAAGATTATTAATTTTAAGATAATTAATTATAACTGGTGATTTTATGAGGATTAAGTACACTAGCGTGTACGTTAATGATCAAGGCAAAGCACTCAAGTTTTACACTGAGAGCCTTGGTTTTGTAAAAAAGGCAGATGTAACGGCAGGGAAATACAGGTGGTTGACTGTCGCTTCGCCTGAAGACCAGGAGGGTACCCAGTTGGTTCTTGAGCCAAACGAAAATCCAGCTGCAAAGACATACCAGGAAGCGCTTTTCAAACAAGGTATTAGGGCAACATTACTCGTTGTGGACGATGTCCAAAAAGAGTATGAACGGTTGAAAAAGCTTGGTGTGAAGTTTACCATGGAGCCAACAAAGCTAGCGGGTGTGGGTTCGACCATCGCGGTCTTGGATGACACTTGTGGCAATCTGATACAGATTGCACAATTTCAAAACTAAACTTCAAAACGAAATATTTTAGGTGATATAATGACCAAAGGGCAAGTAACGCAGAAAAAGAGTGGTTTGCAGAGTGACGAATCTGCATCTCGACTGATAGACGCGAGAATCCAGGAGCTAGGCGACTGGCGCGGAGAGATGCTTTCCCGCATCCGCGCTTTGATCAAGCAAGCCGACCCTGAAGTCGTCGAGGAAGTAAAATGGATAAAGCCGACCAATCCGCTGGGCGTCGCTGTTTGGTCTCACAACGGGTTGATCTGCACCGGCGAGATCTACAAGAATGCCGTAAAAATGACGTTCCCCAGCGGCGCCTCGTTAGATGACCCCTCAGGTCTCTTCAACTCTTGTCTCGAGGGTAGCGCAAGGCGCGCCATTGACTTCCACGAAGGCGACAAGGTTAACGAAGAAGCTTTGAAAACGCTTATTCGCGCCGTCGTCGCCCTGAACACGTCCTCGGCCTCAGCTAGCTGAGGGAATTCCACTTCGGCTAATTCACGAACTTATCGAGGCATGCATATTACTTCCCTGATTTTCTGGCCGTACAGTTTTAAGTCCTTCATCGTTTGTGGATAAGTGAAGAATTCAGTGCTGCCTAATGCTTCGACTATCACAGCCGTGTCCACTCCCCACCCTTTGCCATAACTTTTACCGCCTGTACCTGCGATGGCTATTAATTTCTCACCTGGAACAATGTAACCTTGATCCACTGCAGACATGGTTATCTGTATGCAGACTTTCATGCCTTCACATATTCTCCTGTAAGCAAACACGGCTTCCGGAGGGAACGGAACAGCGTCTTCATTAGTGTAAATTACTTTGTGTCCTGCTTTCTCAACTTCTTGCCAGGTTTCTTTAGAAAAACGGTCACATCCATTACAAGCATTGCACGTGGCCATCAGCAACATAATATCCGTACCCTTGAATTTTTTTAGTGCATTTGATGCTGTTTCTCCTGTTATTGAAGCAATAATTACTGTTTTAATTCCTCTTTCCAATGCTCTCTTTTTTGCCAATTCAAGGGTTTCATCCGAATTTTCTTTGCCGGCTACATCAAAATAGGTTATTTCACATTTAGTACCATGCGAATTTTTCTTGGTTTTTTCATCGCTTATTTCTTGCATGTAAATCAAGCCTGTCAAGCCATAAGCGTCGCCTTTGACTTCACCAGACAATTGATCGTCTTTTGATTTCTTTGATAATTCTTTGAGATATCGGGAATACTCTTGATCGGTTGCCTGCCTTATTATTCTTCCATTCTGGAAGCGATATATTATAAACATTTTTTCACTTTTTATCCTAATTTACTTAGGCTATTAGCTTTACTTACGAAAGCATATAAATCTAAGCTGAAGTTAGATAAAGCAAGTAACCCAGGTGAAAGCGTGGGTAAAACCGTTCCAACCACAAATTGTCCCTATGAGCAAGCAATACAGCTAGTAGGCAATAGGTGGAGTCTGCAAATAGTAAAAGAACTTCACTTGCGCAAACAACCACTAAGATTTAATGAGTTCATGAGAGCCCTCAAACCCATCAGTTCAAAAACGCTTTCTGCAAAACTGAAAGAATTAACAACCTGTGGTGTCATAAACAAAAAAGTCATCGCAGAAACGCCCGTCCTAATAAAATATTCGTTAACACCGAAAGGACAAGAATTAACTCCAATCCTCGACGGCATGGCCCAATGGACCATAAAATGGCGCAACAACAAACAGAAAAGCGTTTGACCCAAGAATTTACTGGTGGGGCTGCCCGGATTTGAACCGGAGTCTATAGAGCCCAAGTCTACAAGCCTAGACCAAGCTAGCCGACAGCCCCGCTGTGTTGCAGGGAAAGATAATTTCTAATGAATCATAAAAACCTTAGCTAATGTGCAGATGTTTAGCGGTGAACAAATTTAGCGTGCACGTCACACTTGTGCTGTCCCGCTATATTTTGACTTTTCTTACGTAGGCTGAAGCGCGCATCGCAGCCATAGCGCCTTCCCCAACCGCCGTAATCACCTGCATTCCACCGCAAGTGCAGTCTCCAGCTGCGAACACCCCTTCCAAATTTGTTTTCTGCTGCCGATCGACAACTAAGCAGCCGCCTGCGTCGGTTGCAACTCCAGCATTTTTGACTATTGCAGTTAGAGGAACGCCGCCTAAGGAAACAAAAATCCCCTTCACGTTCCTCTCCAATTCGCGTTTTGAACCAAACTCTAAAATTACTATTGCTCTAACAGCTTCATCGCCTACAATCCTTTCCACTTGCCCGTTGACGATTTCGATGTTCGGCTTGTTTCTTAGTCTCTCCATTAGGGTGCCTTCAAAGTTGAGGTCTTGTTGCTCGCTAACCAAGAGAACTTGGTTTGCCAAATCTGCCATGAACAAGGCGTCAATAGCTGCTTCTTCCCCATTGCCTACAACGGCGACAGTGGCGTTCCTGAAAAATGGTCCATCGCAGGTTACGCAGTAGCTGACTCCCCGGCCTACAAAGTCGGTTTCGCCCGCCACCAACAGTTTCCTCCGTTGAGTTCCTGTTGCAATAATTACGGCATCCGCCTCGTAGCTTTGCTTTCGCGACACGACATGTTTACATTCATTTTTTAGGTCCAGCCCGACTATTTCTTCAGATTCAGCAATTTCCGCGTGAAAGCGTAAAGCTTGCAAACGCATCTTCTCAACTAAGTCACTGCCTTTAACGCCGAATTCGAAGCCTGGAAAATTCTCAATCTTAGGCGCCAACCATGCCCGCCCGCCAACGATTCCGGCTTCCAAAACCACGGTTTTCAAACCCAACCACGCAGAATAAATGGCCGCTGCTAACCCGGCGGGTCCGCCTCCGATGATTAAAATGTCGGTTTTCTGGTTTTCTGTTTCCACTCTTAATTCCACCAAAAACTTGTTTATGCCTAATTGAAAGAATTCAAATGAGGTTCAATAGGTTTTCGTTTCTGTTTGAAAAATATCGGTTACCGGGGTTTTGGCGCTCGGGTTTTTAAGCCAGAAGACGCAGATGGTTTGAAGGGTGCTACGGCTTGGAGCCAAATGAGGACCTTAACGCGTCGACTTTTCAGACGTATATGTATCTTGTTAAAGTTGGGAAGCCCGTTGGACCTAGAGATGTCATGCGTGGAGCCGACCTTAGTAGCCCCAGTGTTGCATACAGAAACCTGCAAAAACTCGTGGATCTAGGGTTAGTCATAAAAGACGAGTACAGCAACTATGTAGTCAAAGAAAAAGTCAAAATGAGAGGCTACATGTGGTTCGGTAAGACCCTGGTCCCCACCTTCATCATCTTCGGTTTTGTATTCGTCGGCATGCTAATCGCCGAAATAGCTGTATTGATTCCTCACTTGATCTTAGGTTCTTCGATTGAGGAGGCATTCTGGCTCTGGATAATAACCACTGTCGCTTCCGCTTTGCTTTTTCTGGCTACTGCGGTTCGGTTCAGGTTGAAACCTAAGAACCACCCTTAAAGTAGAGAAAATCCAGTTTGGACCTTTGAAAATGAAACAGCGTCAATAGAAGAGAGTTGACACAATGCTTTTTGGTTAAAGAAAACAAAAAAATAAAAAAGAAATTTAGATGTTTAGTTTATTCTTCGCCTTCGGGGCCGCCGGGCATTCCGCCGCCTGGGCCGCCGGGACCGCCTTTGGGAGATTTGGCTGTGATGACATCGTCTATTCGAAGTATCATGGCTGCTGATTCTGCTGCTGATTTAATGGCTTGTTCTTTGACTACGATTGGTTCAATGACTCCGTTTGCAACGCTGTCCTGCAATTTACCAGTGAAAACGTTGATGCCTATGTTTTTGCCGTCCGGTGCGTCATGTCTTTGTCGTAGTTCGACAAGGATGTCTATGGGTTCTAAACCTGCGTTCTCTGCTAGCGTGCGTGGTATGACTTCGACTGCATCTGCGAATGCTTCAACGGCTAGTTGTTCTCTTCCGCCAACTTTGGTCGCGTACTTGCGTAGTTCCTTTGCGATTTCGACTTCTACTGCGCCGCCGCCTGGAACAATCTTGTTGTTTTCAATCACGTCTGAAACGACAGATAATGAGTCGACCATGGCTCTTTCGGCTTCGTCAACGAGGCGTTCTAAGCCTGCTCGGATGAGTATTGCTACGCTGTGCGGATCTTTGCATTTTTCGACAAAGATCATTTTGTCGTCGCCGATCTTGCGTTCTTCTATATGTCCTGCGAAGCCAAGGTCTGCTGCTTTAAGGTCGTCAAGGTCGCTGATGATTCGTGCGCCTGTTGCCCGCGCGAGCTTCTCCATGTCGGATTCTTTTACGCGTCTTGCCGCCATTATGCCTTCTTTGGAGAGGAAGTGCTGCACCATGTCGTCGATACCTTTCTGGCAGAACACAATGTCTGCGCCTGAAGCCTTAATTGTCTTGACCATCTTTTGCATCATGTCGCTTTCCTGATCTAGAAAAGCCTTCATTTGAGACGGGTCTTTTATGCGGATTTCGGCACTGATTTCGGTTTTCTCGATTTCAAGTGCTGCGTCCAGAAGTGCTACTTTCGCGTTTTCCTTGGTTTTAGGCATTCCCGGGTTGACGACTTCTTTGTCGATTATTATGCCTTGGATAAGTTGGGTCTCGAGGAGACTTTTACCTGTTTTCTTTATAAGCTGGATGTTGTCGATGTCCGCGATGGTTTTGTCCCCGCGTTGCTCAGCTATCTGCATGACGGCCTGTATGCTTATTTCCGCGAGGTGTTCGCGTGCGCTGCCCACGGCTTTGCTGCTCATACTTGTTAGAGAGACTTTGAGCAGAGTTGCTTTGTCGTTGACGTCTAACGGGGTGGCAATTTTGTTTATGACTTCAATGGCTTTCTGGCTTGCTTTTCTGTAGCCACTAACCAGAATTGTTGGGTGAATGTTTTGATCGAGAAGTTCCTCGGCTTTCTTAAGTAGTTCACTTGCGAGAACGACTGCTGTGGTTGTTCCGTCACCGACCATGTCGTCTTGGGTTTTTGCGATTTCAACCATCATTTTTGCCGCTGGGTGTTCGACGTCGATTTCTTTAAGGATTGCGGCGCCGTCGTTTGTTATTGTTATGTCGCCTAGGCTGTCGATGAGCATTTTGTCCATGCCTCGTGGGCCAAGTGTGGTTTTAAGCACTTCGCCAATGACGCGTGCCGCCATGATGTTGTTTCTCTGGGCTTCTTTGCCCCTGCTTCGAGTTGTTCCTTCTTTAAGGATGAGGACTGGCTGTCCTGAACCTGTTGTTGTTAAATACGCCATATGTTACACCATCTTAGTTAGAACATGTTTTTATTATATCGGAAATAAGCAAAAAGTCTGCGGAAATATAAACTTTTACCTTTGAAGTTGGCGGGTTATGGTGCTAAAAGATGGGGGATTTTGTTTTTTGTGTTGGTTTTTCGTCGTAACATTGAGGCACACTTGTGGAGGCCGAAGAAATAAAAGGGACACATATAACTCATGCCACATACAAGAGACCAGTTTGCAGAACAAGGATTTGTCGCTAGGTTTTTTAGCCCAAACCGCCCTATTTAGCTTCAGTGACCTATATGAGCCTGCTCGACATCAACGATTTTATAATGCAGAAAAAAATTCTCTCAGCCCACGAACATTACGACTTCCTCGACTTGCAAGGCAACAAACTGGCGGAAGCTGACGGGAACCTCATCCAGATCCCACCCAAATTCCAACTCAAAGACACCCACAATATCGAGCTCATGCACATTCAAGGCAAAACCCTCTCTCTGCGCAGAGAATTCACTTTTTTCGACCAAACTGGCGAAGAACTGGGAACAATAAAGAAGAAGATAGCTAAGTTTGTGGGCGAAGAGTTCTGGGTTGAAAAGAACGGAGCAGAATTCATGCGCATCTATGGAGACTTCACCGAACACGAATACCAAATAGAGGTCGCCGGACAACCCGTCGCGGCAGTTCACAAAAAATGGGTAACACTTAGGGACCAAATGGGAGTGTCAATAATGGGCAACGTTGACCATCGTGTTGTTATCGCAGCTGTGATTGTTATAGAACATATAGAAGTAACAGAGAGACAGTCTTCCTCGGGATCTTTTAACGTGAGATTTTAACTGACTATTTCTTGCGTATGTTGCATTGCAGTACCTTTGGGCAGATCAGGCATTCGTCTTGTGTTAGCATGTTTTCGCCGGGCGCGTGGAGTAGGCTGCTATAGTGAGCGCATTTGGCGGGGCTGTCAAAAACTGTTGGGTACTCGGTTGGTTTGATTTCGATGATCCGATTCTTTTCGGTTCTAATATCAAGTTTGGACATGCAGTAGGGGCAGGCGAAATGTGTTTGCCGTGGGATTGTGTTGGTGTCTGTTATAACGGTCGGCTTGTCAAATAGTTTTTCGCATCCTTTGTAGGGGCATTGGAGTTTTTGCTCGTGCCCATGGAAAAGCTGCATGTCATTCGCCTCCCACGTTCATTCTACATCGAGTGTAGCAATATTTAATAAACTTTATCGCATTGCGTTATGCCCACGCGAGTGTACAACACCAATACACTAAAGCAAAAAAGCAAACTGGTTCCTCTTACCTCCCTGATTCCACAAACGCACAACCTTTCAAGCAATTATTGATCTTTATTATAGTTTTAACGTCTAAATTATGTTATTTATGCAGCTTTTCACAATAATTATGAACAAATCACAAACACCCTTATATCAAGTCGCGACCTATCAATATCAAAAAAGAATGGTGAAAAAATGGAAAAAACATCCTCGAACAAAACGGCTCCAAAAAAAGAAACCGTTTACTTCCCCCATGTGTAGGTGAGAAAAAATGATAGAAACAAGTTTACCCGTGTTTGCGCTATGCACAAGCTCGTTGATGGCAGCTTTCGTTTACTATAACATGAAATATCGAAAATTCATCAAAGATAACCAAGTCTAGCCAAACCCACGACCTAAGAATAAAACAGAAGGAGATGACTGAAAAGAACAAAACAACACTGGGCAGAAAATCAAAGCCAATTCCATACCCAACCAAGAGGAATTTGGCTTCCCTTTTTTTATTTTAACTCATTTTTTTGTAACATAATAATCTATGTTCACAGACCTTTCTAATACTCAATTAAAAATGAGTCTTCCATTAATCATGCATTGGGCTGTATCGACAAAAGAATGGTTTCCATTTTGTTGAATAATTGAAGCCTCGAGCGGGCTTTGATCCCGCGGCCTGCTGCTTACGAGGCAGCCGCTCTACCAGGCTGAGCCATCGAGGCGCACTGTTCATATTTGCTAATCAGTGAAACCCAAGTTTTTAAATGTTTTATCGGTGAAAACGATGTTGAAAATCATCGTTTCCGCATAAAAAGTGCGGTTGATTTGCGCAGAACTATGTTGTTTCATGTTTAATGAATTAACTGATTTTTGGATTATTCCCCATGCCGATTATGACTATTGTATAAATGCCTGATTTGCGAGCGCACTGCCAGTCCCAATTTTTTTTGGGAGCTAAGGTAAAAGCACAAATAATCAGTCTGCATCTTTTTCTGCTGAGAGAAACGTTATGATTAGCGACTTTAATCTTGTAGCGACGACTTCAAGGGGCAACGAGCGCCCAATGTGCAACGAGCTGTATTACCTGCTCAAAGACGAACTGGGAGACCCCGACCCGCAGGCAACCAAAACAAAAATCCGCGGTTTAATCGTTGCTAAAACCACACTAGACCCCTTTGTTGCCATAGAGAAACTGCGTGCCATTCTTGAGGAGCGACCCTATGAGTTCCGCTATGCCCTACGCATCGTGCCGATCGAACGGGTTGTGCCCACAGACTTGCAAGAGATTAAACGAGTGACTCAAGAATTGGCCACCCGAATCGCCGACGATGAATCGTTCAGGGTTACAGTTGAGAAACGCTTCACAGCATTGCATTCAAAAGACATCATCGAGGCAGCCGCTTCAGACATCAAACGCAAGGCAGACATGAATACCCCCGACCGCATCCTACAAATCGAAGTTCTGGGCGCACTAACAGGCATCTCACTCATTAAACCCAGCGACGTCTTGTCCGTCTTGAAAGAGAAAATGCTTTAGCCTCAAAGCTGGGTCGAAAGCAGGGCTACTCGTTCAACGACGAGGCTTACAACCGCCTCTTCAAAGTAGCCATTATTTACTATAGAGTTGATTTCTTCAGGTTTAATTTGAAAAGTTTCTTTGATTTTTTCAAGCTTAATAGCGGTCATTTCCAGCACGTCGTCATCAGGTTTGACGCCAACGCATTCCGCTATATCTTTGAGCTGATCGTGAATTTCAGTGGGTTTTTCACCGATTATGGTGACGGCCATGTCTGTGGTTTGTGGCTTGATGCCGCAGCGTTGGATGGCTCGCTGTATCTGCCGTTGTGCGGAAGCGTAAAGCATGGTTTCGACGGCCAAGCTTTTAGAAAGGTTTGTTTTGTTGCGGAAGGCTTGCAACGCGTTTAGCACGGCAAAATAGAGGTGCCTATGGGTCGCAATCAAGTCTGCATCGAAGAATTGCAAATCAACTTTCAGAGTGGCTTTTTTCCGACTCTCTTTTAAGAAAGCCTCTGCATCTGGAAATTTAACACCTTTGAACCCTGTTATTTCAGCGTAAACACCGAACTCTTCTACATAATGCAACATTAAGGGCTATCAACGCCCTCTTCAAGCAGTCTGTCAGCCAATGCCTTAGGGAAGCCTGCCCGCACCAGGTTCGTAACTTCCCTGCCTAACGCGCGTTTGCCCTCGACCCTGCGCCCTATTTTCGTCAAGGTTTCCCGAGCTTCCCATGGAAAAACAATCCAGCGATTTGTTTCTTTCTCAAAGTAGTCAGGCGTCGTAAGAGTACCGGGTTTGCAGTAGATGGTGGCTACTTTGATTTGTTGGGCGCATTGCTCCTCAAGATGTTTCTTGGCAAGCTGCAGGCTTCTCCCGCCGTCGGAAACATCGTCAACCAGCAAAACTTTCTTACTCGTCAAGGTAGTGTGGAGACACTGTTTCAAGATGGGTTCCCGCGACTTTTGCGCGATGCCAAGGTAATACTCTATAGTGATTACTGCCATGTCTCGCGTCTCCAATAGATCCGCCAAAACCCGCAAAGGAACCAACCCTCCTCGAGCGATCCCAACAATGATATCAGGTTTGTAGTCGTCACGGCGGATTTTTCGTGCTTGGCTTAGAAGCATATCATATATTTGACTCCAAGTTGGAACTTCATATTCGATTTCGGCAACCACTTTTTAGGCCTTCATGTTAAGTGAAGATTTGCAGGCTTCCTTAGTTAAGTTTAGCGCTTGCAAGTCTCCTGTTCGCCCACCCATATAACAAACCCTCTGCTTTGAAATACAGCCATCCGACACACCAATCTTAAAAAACCTTGGGGCTTTATTGATTTCAATACCCTTTTGTTACTGAATGTTTAAACTTAATCACTTTCAGCTTGATCAGTAACAATTTATAAGCAAGTTGTTATTATAGTTGATTTCGGAAGGAAGGCGTCTGCAGATATGTTTCACGATTCGCAATATGGTTTAAAAGCATAAGACGCTAACTTTTGGTTTAATAACAAATGAAAGGATAAAAAGGTGTATTAAAAAAAATGGCAAAAAATGAGGACGAGAAGATTAAGCACATTCTTACTGACCCTAAACTATCCGCGATCAAAGCCATGCTTGAAAAGGATCACGCAATCGATTGCCTGCTGCTGCTTTACGCAGGCCGCGGCAAATGGAAGGAAGCCAAAGACTTTATGCATAAGAACAAGCTGACGCTGAGCGACGGCACGTTCAGGGCAAGAATGATAGAAATTGAGTCGTTGGGCTTAGCGAAAAGCGAACGAATCGATCCGCTCAAGAAGTACTACTTGAAAACGGAACTCGGCGAAAAGGTTGCGAAGCTTCTCTTCGGATTATTCGGTGAACTTGAAGCTTAATTCTACATTCTTAGAGTTTTTTACTTTAGCTCTTAATCTTTTTTCAGTTCCAGTTGCGGACGAATAGGCTTGCATTTTGATAGGATTTGAGAATTTATTAAGTTGTCACTGTAGTTGTGTCTAACAAGTCAATAATATGATGTATTAAGTCATAATATTTATTAATGCAAAAAGTGGAACGTATATTCAGTAACCCAAAGGAGGGTAAAGAAACAAATTGAATTTCAGGAAATTTAGGAAAAGCGCAAAAGCACTAAGCCCCGTAATCGCAACAATCATACTCATCGCGGTCACAGTCGCAGTCAGCGTCGTCGTAGCAGCATGGATGGGAGCATTAACCATCGGATTCATGGGAAACTCTGAACAAGCAAAAATAACAAACGTCGTACTATCCGACCCCACCGGCACTAGCGGTCAAGC
>JBEKVK010000015.1:0-23965 GCA_049514075.1 Bathyarchaeia archaeon
CCGACCCACAAATCCCAGTAGCGACCACAGACGCATCAGTGACTCAACAAGCACCAGCAATGTCAATCAGCCTATTGAACCATGCAACTTCAGGAACACCAACAGGAAACACATTCTCGTTCCCATCAACCACGAACCCAATCGGCTCATATTTCAGCGTTGACGCATATCTCCAAGGTGCCACCGGAAACATTTGGGCATGGAGCTTAAACGTTGCTTGGAACCCAGCTGCAATCCATATGACAACATGCACTGAAGGCGCATATCTAAGTTCAGCTGAAAACACAGGTACCAGCACTCTGTATCTTGCAGGAAGCATAGACAACACCAAAGGCCAGATAGACGGCGGCGTAAACGACGCATTTAGTACCCTACAAACAGACCCGAGCCCAGCAGGTGTCTTAATGACTATGACTTTCCAAGTTGTGGGATTTGGCAACTCGGCCATTACCTTAACTGCAGGAACTCCGGCAGCGCTCCTCGGAAACCAAGCCACACCAACACCGCTCTCAACTCAACCGACACTTAACAGCTTTGCATACAGTTGGACACCTGCAACACCAACAAATCCAACAGTAATAGCAGCCGTAACCTCAGGTCCATTCGGTCCAAACTCTGATAACACGTTCACAGGCACCCCAATAACCATAGGCGCAACGGGAACACCAGGCATAAACACTGAACCGCCAGCACAAAGTTGCCCAATAACATCGTACACTTGGAGCATAACCCTAGTCGGCGCATCATCACCTATCGTTGAAACCGGATCAGTTCTCACTCTGACAAGCACCCAAGTCGGCTTAGTGACAGGAAGCATATCAATCACCTTGACAGTTACTGCACCCTCACCAACCGGAACACCAGCACCAGGATACACCGGCACAGCCTCAACTACAATCAGCATCCTCGTGCAAACACCTACTCCAGGCGGAGTCGTAGATGTCTGGACAACAAACGGCGGACAAGGACCTAACGTAGATTGCACGTCATTCGGTCCACAGCAAATGGTCAACCTCTATGCATACGTATCATACAACGGTGCCCCAGTAGTTGACAAAACCGTAACCTTCGCAGTTTCAGGACCTGCAGGCACAACATACGTCACCGGTCAAACTGACCAAAGCGGAATCGCAACGGCCCAATACAGACTTCCATGGCAAGACAGCAACCCCGCATCATACTTCGGCGAAATGACCGTCAGCACAACCGTCGATGTTGCCCAAGTCGTATTGAGTGACTCATGCCACTTCTACTATGGTTACCAACTTCAAGTGAACAGCGTGGTAATCACCAACGGAGACACCACGACTGGAACTCCAACATTCAACCGTTACGCAATGGCCGGAGCTGACTCAAACGCAATCGACAACAACGTCGTTGATGCAACAGTATCCGTTACAAACACAATGTGGAACAGCCAACAATTCTGGCTCTCAGCAGTAATCTACGACAACAATAACGTACCAGTAGCACAATTCCTCGCCCTTGAAACAATCGGCGCAGGGACACCAATCTCAGGCACCACAAACACCTGGCAAAACACCAACACTCAGACCTACCAGATTATGCTGACCATCCCAACATGGGCATATGTAGGAACAGCCAACATATACGTCAACATATTCAACAGTTCATCTGCAACTTCACTCCAAAACCCATTAGCTTGGAGTCCACAAGTACAAGCTCCACTAGCAATAACCGCAAACTACCCCAACAACGTAATCGTACCCTCAACAACTCAGCCAACTCAAGTACTCAACGTTGTCTACAACGTACAAAACGATGAAGACACAGGCCTCTCAGGATACTGGGCACTAGACAACTACGTCAAAACCGTACAGGTCTGGAGTCTCGGCAGCAACAACTACGAAATAGTCGCCACATACAAAGGCACATTCACAACATACACAGGCGCACTCAGCCCAGAAGCAGGAACACCAGAAACAACCACCTCAGGCGGCGCAACCGGAACAATAACAGGCGAATACATTGGAACATTCACATCAGCGAACATCAACCTCACACCGAATAATCCATTAGGCACAGGAAAACTGAGCAATTACGGGAACATTGGAACATACAACTTCGGCGGATTAGCAACCAACATCGCAAAAGGAACCTACGCTCTACAGGGAACAGGTAACCCCACTGCCTTTGACGTACTGAGCATATACTTCCCAGGCTACACGAACTTCGTTCAATCAACATGGGGTTGGACTTACATATACGGCTCTCCAGGCGCAAGCGGACTTTACCCAGCTAATCACATCTGGAGCAACAGCGTAGCAGGCAACACAGGCGACATAGTAGTACCATAAGGTGAATAAAATGAGAACTAAAAAAATAGCTCTCTCTTTTCTTTTTTTGTTAATTCTATCAGTATTTTCGAGCATAATTTTGGTAACCGCCCAAACACAAACATTAAGCGTCACTGTTTCAACAGATAAAACAACAATCTACAACAACTTTGATCCCGTAACCCTCAGCGGAAATGTATTTTATGACGGCTCAGGGTTACCAAGCACAAGTCTAGTCGCAATAGAAGTTGATTCTCCGGCCGGTCCGATGATCCTAAGAACGTTGCAAACTGGAACAACGGGGACTCCAAACACGCCTGAAGAAATTACTTCAGCTTATCCAACAAGCTCTTTTGAGGGAACAACCCAAGCTAGCAGTTTTCAAAACGGGACAGAAGCTTACTTCACCGTGACCGTGGCTGACCAAGACAGCACAGCATACAGTAATATGGAGGTCGCAGTCACAATATTTGATGGCAACGGATCACCGTTGGGCATTTCATACACCACACTTACAATGGGCGCAAGCTCAACCCAACCCGCATATCTCAATATACCTATTCCGGCTTCAGCGCACATGGGAGCTGCCTATGGGTATGCAGATCTATACTCAAACTATCCCAAAGATGGCGGCGTTCCAATGGCACAGGAACAAACATTCACGTTCACGATTACTGGAACAACCACACCGAGCATAGGCCCTGCGCCAAAAACCACAAGCGTCACGGCAGGAGCATACAGCTTTAAATTTAGGTTGATGAGTGCTTGGGAAGGTTGCCTTGACGGAGCCTACAAAGTTTACGCTACAGCAACCTATGCTGGAATAAACACACCAGTTGCAACAACGGGATTCGGTGTGCAATTAATAGGGGACTTTGACGGCGCAGGTGTCGTTAATGGGAATGACCTCTTTATCTTTGCGAGCTCATACATAGATTACTATGAGGGGCTACAAGACTGGAACAGGTTATGCGACATAAATCAAGACGGAAAAATAGACTCAAGCGACTTTTTCCTTTTTGTCAGCGCATATGTCCAATACTGGAGTTCTTACTGAAGTGAAAAAACTACTCTACGTAATCTTGCTGATCGCAAGCATTGTTGCCGTCTTCCCAACGGCAAACGTGGTTAAGGCGCAGGCTGCTCAACAGCCTCCAGTCACTTTAGACCCGCTAACCTTCAATGCCACACAGCTTAGCCAAACAGTTACATTTAACATCGATATTTCTAACGTTCAAAACCTCTGGGGATGGACAGTCAATGTCACTTATGATAGCGCTTACCTAAAGTTTCAAAGCGGGGCAGACGGAAGTTTCCTTACCAGTCAAGGCGCAACTGACCTTTACGTTGCTACTAAACCCCAGAACTTTCAAGACCAATATTCAAACATTTACACCAAGCAGGTTGTCACTTTGCAGAGTGCAATCGATACATCTAGTAATGGCGAAGATCAGTCTGTGAGCGGCAGCGGCACGCTTGCAACCGTCACATTTCAGGTAGTGAATCAAACAACATCGACGCCCGTGGTTCTAGGTGTACAACAGCTTTTGGGCCCAACCGCAACCAGCGCAGAACCAGGAACAAACCCAACAATAACTCCAGCCTCCGCAACATCTACCGCTCTCGTTTCCCTAATAATTCCCGGACCGCCCACAGCAAATGCGGGAAAAGAACAATCAGTACCCTCAGGAACCCAAGTCACCCTCGACGGTTCCCAATCTGTATCAACTGGCAGCAACACAACCTACACATGGACTTTTACTGACGCCAGCAAGCAACAAACCCTTAACGGAATAATAGCAAACTACACATTCAACAACGCCGGCAATTACACAGTCACCTTAACAGTGAATGACTCGCTTGGAACAAGCACGTCTACAGTGATAATACACGTTATACCCACGTCGGCAACAGCAACTCCCGCCGCCTCCACAACCCCTCCACCAACAAATACTTCGTCGACGACAACTACATCGACTCCCACAGCCACAGCAACCGCCACCGCTTCGCCACAGCCAACAGGAAATTCCAGCTTGCCTCCAACAATAGTAGGTGTTCTCATCTTCGTAACCATATGCGCCCTCGCAGGAGCCTTTTTCTGGCTTCGAAAGCAAACATAAAAGCAAATAATTATCTCAGCTTTTTTCTCTATCTTAATTCCAACAATCCAATTGTTACATGTTTGATTACGTCAGCATCGCGCGCCAAATATAGAAAGCCCCAGCGCTATTGCTTATATATATTTTACGAACCTAAGATAAAATAAGCTTTCACTAACATTACCCTATACCCACTCAATGCAATTTATGATGTGGCGTCTTCGAGTCACGTTGAGTCGATCATCTTGACGAGAATTGAGGAGTCTAACAAATATGAAAACTACCAAATTAATCTGGATTGTAATAAGTTCACTTATCTTGTTATCTTTAGTATCGGCTGTAGGCATCTCAACCGTATTACCTGTAAACGCAGCTAATGCGTCCAACGCGACCATCAGCGCGGTCCTGTCAGGCACCGGCAGTACTTCAAGAATTACAGTTGGTCCTAACCCTAACCCAATTGGCACTACCGTTAGTATCGATATTAGGATTGGTAATACTGGACCAGTTTGGGGCTGGACTTTACAAACCATAACCTGGGATCCTCAAGTCCTAAACTTAACAAATGTCCAAGAAGGTTCATTCCTAGCCGGAACTGCGGGAAATCCGACGTTTTTCGTCGGAAATTCGAAGGTGCTGTGGGATAACACAGATGGATTGATTCAGGGTGGATTGAGTGATGCTTTGGCCTCTGCAACCACGTCTGCTGAATCGTCAGGGGTTCTGGCGACCTTAACCTTTGTGGTAAAGGGTATCGGGACTTCCCAAATCAGCCTTTCAGGAGCCAACATACGAACAAGCAATACTGACAGTGTCGGAGTAAATGTACCATGTAATAACGCAACGTTAGTGGCCACTTCAACCGCTGTTTCTCCCTCACCTACACCAACGTCTTCACTTTCACCCACTACTAATCCTTCCATAAGCCCAACATCGACACCAGTCTCGAATCATCCCACGCCTACAGCGACCCCGACTGGTCCATCCAATTCAGGCTCAATTCCTGAAATTTCAATGTTAGCCATCATACCAATATTGATTACGACGCTTTTTGCCTGTATCGGCTATCGACTAAAAAACAAAGAGCCAAAACTACCACAAGCTTAGAAGAAAAATCGACGGAATCAAAAAATGCCCAGAAATTTTGTTAGGCCAACATAACCCTCAAAAGAATCAAAACAAGGAGTCTGAAGAAATAACAACCGACAAGTTATGTATTTTAGGAATAATAATTTGCATTCTTGCCGTTTCGTCGATTTTACTTTTGTCCGAAAACATTAGAATCCAACAACTAATTGAGGCCCGCTCGAATGTAATAGCTCGTACTCAAACTTATAAGCCACTAAACAAATCAACCTTTCTAAGTTTTATTCCGCTTCAAAATTCAAATTATTCTTCAAACCCTTTTGTCAGAGCTGTACAACAAGGAACCACTAGTACCTCAAACATCACTGTCAATAGCAACTCCGTTGGCAACTCCATCGAAATTGATCTCAGAATTGACGACGTTTCCGCTGGATTTTGGGGATGGTCCATACCGTCGATATCTTGGAATCCTGCAGTGTTGAAGCTTACGAATGTTCAGGAAGGGCCTTTCTTGTCGGACCAAAGCGGTGCTTCAGCGTATTTCATAGGAAACTCGCCCGTCTTGTGGAACAACACCAGCGGAAAGATTGACGGCGGACTCTCTGAAGCATTAACATCTGGCAGCATTTCACGCGATTCTTCCGGAGTATTGGCAACTTTAACCTTCCAAATCAAAAACGTTGGGACCAGTGAAGTGATGCTGTCCGGAGTGTTTACCATAGCGAGTATTAGCCAGGCTAACATATCGATTTATCCGCCGAGCAGTCTGTCCTATCACAGTGCAACGGTAAATGTTCTTTCACGCAATTCTTCTTCAGTGGCGGAATTTCCTTTATGGATAAATGGGCTAGTTTTCATGTTGCCTCTAATTTTCGTCCTTGTTCTTGCATCGTGCAAAAAGAACAACAAAAAATTCGGTTTCAGTTCTAATTAAGCGAGAATTATATACTATATTTAGATTCAGCGAGTTTTTATTTATTCTATTTTGAATAGGCTAAATAGTTGCCGTGTAGACAATTGGCGCTTGGAGAGTAAGAGTGAGAAAACAAAGATCGCGCAAGAAGGCGAAAATCGGAAAATCGCATAGCAAATTTATCGCCATTGCCGTATCAATCATATTGATTGTTTTGGGTGTTGCTGTAGTAGCTTACATTTATTCTGAAAAGCCAGCCGCTGCATTTCAGGCTGCGTCGCCAGCAATTGTTAGCGTCGAGCCGAATTCAACGGAACTGCAAAGTGCTCAAATTGGTCAAACAGTAGATGTAAACATCAGCGTAACCAATGTCCGTAACCTTTGGGGCTGGGAACTCGACAACCTAACTTTCAATCCAAAGGTTCTAAATCTAACCCAAGTTCAAGAAGGCCCATTCTTAAAAACGGGCGGTTCTACCTTTTTCGTGACAACCCTTAGCGCCACAAATTGGGTTCAACTTGGCATCGTTCCAAGCACAAATGAGGCAATTTACACCAACAGCACTGTCAACGGTGGAGGAGTGATTTTAACCTTGAAATTTACCGTTCTCAACGCTGGGGTGTCCCCTATAATTATAAACGGCTCGAACAACGTTAGCGGAACCTCAGCAATAACGTTGTATAACAATCACGAGTACGAATATCAGCCTAACACGACAACCGGCAATAATCAGTCAATCAACTGCACAGTTACGAACGGCGAAATAACCATAGGTAACATAGTCTCATAACTGATTTCAGCTTTCATTCCTTTTTTGCAACGCTATTTCCAATTAAGCTCCATATGTTTATTGAAACCAAAATTATTTTTGCTAACTAATATGTAACCTATAGTTTTCTAAATAGTTTACCTAATAAAGGTAGAATAATGTCCAAGTAATTTGGTAAATATACGAAAGGAGAAGGTTTAGCATGTGCGCTCGAAATACCTACGAAGGAGCGGTTAATTATTAAGCCAAAAAGCAAAATAATAGTTAGTTTAGCGATAATTGTTGTTGTCACGCTGTCTATACTCTTGGTGTCGGGTAAGGCGTACGCCGACACAGCCGTCAGTCTAAATCCACCAATCACTACGGCACAGGAATTAACAGGTGAAAATTTCACAGTAACCGCAAGTATTGAAGGTGTAGCCAACCTCTGGGGCTGGAGTCTTGGGTTGTCATGGAACGCTTCAGTTTTAACGCTGAGAAGTTATACTGAAGGATCTTTCCTTAACTCTGTCGGACAAACATCTCTCACAGCTTCTCCTATAGACAATTATGCGGGAGCGATACAAAACATAAATGATGTTCTTAATTCACAAGAAACCGTGTCAGGGGCAGGAAATTTAGTGTCGTTTAACTTTCAAATCATCGGAGACGGATCCACAGCAATAAATCTGATGAATGTTCAATTATTTGGGTTATCGACTTCCTCATCTCAAACACCCCCTCAAATACCAACCACTGTAACGAGCGCCGTTTTTGACGGTGTTCAAATACAAGCAACCACCGAAGTTTCCACTACAACGGGAATCTTTAATGTTTATTCGTCAGGATCAACAACTGCCTCGACCATTGCTCTAGGCCCTAGCCCCGACCCTATGGGCTCAACTTTTAGCGTTGATCTTTACATTAGTGGAGCGTCAAATGTGTGGGGTTGGAATATACAAACCATAACATGGAATCCCGCCATACTTACTTGCACAAAAATTGTTCAAGGACCCTGGCTAGAGGACAACGTACCTAATGATGATTCAACGCTATACCTCGCGGGCGTAATTCAAAGCGGCCAAATCGGAGGCGGCATAAGTGACGCTATTGACGGCAGCGATGTTGCTGCGACAAGCGCAGGAGTTGTTGCTACACTAACCTTTAAGGTAGTCGGTTATGGCACAACCCCAATAACTATCGCGGACGCCAACTTGAGGGCATCGACAACGGATAACACAGGAGTAAGCGCTACATGCAACAGCGCAACAGTAAATGCCCTTTCATCCACCGCCGCTCCTACGCCAACCCCTACTCCAACTCCTACTCCTACGCCAACTCCCACTGGAAATCCTACTCCCACGCCAACCCCCACTCCAACTCCTACTCCTACGCCAACTCCCACTGGAAATCCTACTCCCACGCCAACCCCCACTCCAACTCCTACTCCTACGCCAACTCCCATTGGAAATCCTACTCCCACGCCAACCCCCACTCCAACTCCCACTCCAACTCCTACTTCATCTTCAAGCACTTATGGCCCAACTGCAAACTTCATTCCTTACAACGGAACTATATATTCTGTCGACAGCACAATTCTGTTGGATGCAAGCTCCTCAAAATATGGCAGCGACAACGGGGTAACGTGCCCGATAACTAACTATGTTTGGGTAGTTCAGTATGCAAATCAAGAATTATTCGGAACGTACTACGGTCGCCAAGCTTCATTTACAGTTTCAACCCCAGAAAATCTCCTATTTACCTTAACCGTATCTGCACCCGACGCCAACCCAACAGTTTCACCTGCTTACACTAGCACTTCAATATCATCAGCATGGCTACAGGTAGGAAATATCGTTCAACAAAAAGCAACGATTCAAGTGTTTACAGACAAAGGTTGTCTAGGCAGCTCCAATGGCGGCGTTTATGGCCCCCAGCAGCTTGTAACCGCCTATGCGTTAGTTACCTCAGGTTCTGCGCCAGTAGCCAACAAGCAAGTAGCTTTCGCAGTCACATATCCCAATGGAACAATTTTGTCAATCGTAACTGCACCAACAAATCAAAGCGGCTATGCGACATGGTCGTTTAGGCTTCCTTGGCTTAGCACTGACCCAGAATCACTATATGGCAGTTGGTCAATAGTAGCTTCTGTTGATGTTTCTCAAGTGGTACTGACTGGCACAGTGGACTTCACGTTTAGCTACACCGCGAGCATAACTGGAATTCACACTCCTTCCACTGTAGGCAGAAACCAAGCAATGAGCGTCACCATCACTGTACAAGGCTCGTTGACTTCATCCGCAATTTTGTCCACCACGGTTTGCGACTCGCAGCAGGTCCCTGTTGCCTTTTCAACTACAAATATTTCCAGTTTGAACGGCGGAACTACCACTGTCACAATAAACCTATTCATTCCATCATGGGCTTTCGTTGGAACAGCGACAATCTATGTAACTGTCTTAACTGCTCTCCCAACAAGTGGCGGCGTCCCATTATGTCCCCAACAAATAGCTAACTTCCAAATCACAACTTAAATGCAAACCGTCGGAGAAGCAATGAATGTTTGCGAGAAAAACGATAATTGTTGCGCTAACGACACTCCTGCTCTTTACCCTTACCTTTACATTTTCCAATGTAACCGAGGGCGGCACATCAAGCCCTACGATCAGCGCTGTACTTTCAGGTTCGACCACTACCTCAACTATCAAATTAGGCTCGAATCCAAACCCGATTAACACGACCGTAATGATTGATTTCAGAATCGACAATGCAGTTCCCTTTTGGGGATGGAGTTTGGCGACTGTAGCCTGGAACGCTACCGTTCTACAGTTGATTAAGGTTCAAGAAGGACATTTCTTGAAGGACAACACAAATAGTGACCCAACAAGCCTTGTGGGCAACTCTCCAGTCGAGTGGAATAACACGGCGGGGTTAATTAGAGGCGGTTTAAGCGATGCCATCCTGGGGGATGACGTGTCAACTGATTCGTCGGGTGTGCTGGCTACCTTAACCTTTAACATCACAAACTACGGAAATAGCCCAATAACCCTTGCTGGAGGATACACGGTCGCAAATTATACCCAAGCGAACACGAACCAATATCCACCTACTAACATCACATGTAACAGTGGAAACGTAATTATCTCAAATAGTTCCCCCGCAACATCTCCTGCTCCGACTAATACCCCTAATCCCGCCCTGCAAAATGCAACGCTCAACGTATTTACAAACAAGGCCGGTGTTTCAGGTTCAACAGAGACTGCTACCTACGGTCCCCAGGACCTAATAATAATATCCGCGTCCTTAACCTACCAAAAAAGCGCTGTGGCAAATCAAGAAATATCATTTGAAATCCAGAACTCCCAGGGAACATTGGTGGCTATTGCGGATTCAGTGACAAACCAAACGGGAATTGCACAAATTAAGTATAGACTGCCTTCCCCAGATATGAATGCCACCCAGTTTGTTTTCGGAACATGGAAAATAACGGCGTCTTTGACGGTACAGCAAGTTGCAGTAAGCAACACAACAACTTTCAACTTCAATTATTTAAGCAACATCGAAAGCTTCAAAATCCCGGCTACCATTCACAAATCGCAAACTATGCAGATTGAAATTAACATAGACACAGGCTTCTTTGCCTCCCCCAGTTCCGAATTTGACGTAACAGTATTTGACCAAGCCAATGTTCCAATAGCCTCCTACACATATGCCAACACCCTGCAGATACGAAACTTCACGGTGGTCGTTGCAACAATCGCGATTCCTTCATGGGCATCCACTGGACAAGCTACCGCCTGTATGTGTCTATTATCTTCAAGCGGCACAGCGTTAGCCCCTGAAACCATTGCTAACTTTCAAATAGTTCCTTGAAAAAGATTTTACCGCTTGCTTGCATGAAGAAATAAAACCGAGTCTTCGCATAACGGCTAAAAAGGCAGATTCCCTGAACTAACTCGAAGAACAAACAAAGAAAAACTTAAAAGAAAACTTGGCTAACTTGTCAGCTTAGAATATCTTTAAGCTCTAAAGACTTGACCCTAAACATTAACTAAATAATGAAGGTTAAAAGATAGAAGAAGAATCAAGATTTTTGCATTTCTCTGGTTTTAAAAATTCGTTTTCCGCGAGTGATTACAACTGCAACTACGGATATTATTGTTAAGAGCACCATCAAAATCGCCATAAGTGGAAATTCCGGAGTATCAGGTGTTGGAGTTGAAGTTCCGCTCGTTGGCGAGGAAGAAGTTGCGGCTGGAGTTGTAGATGGAGCTGGAGTACTTGTGATTTGGTCTGATGCAAAAATTGCTGATATGTCTTGTTGACTTAGTGCTGTGTTGTAGATTCTTACATCGTCTATTGTTGCATTGATACAAGAATACCCGTATGGAGTTCCGCTATCTGTTAGATAGTTGGAGGCGCCAATGCAGAGGGGCATGCCGTTGTTAATATCGAATCCGCTTGTCCAAGAAGCGCTCGTATCTAGCGAGCCGTTAATGTATATCTTTGCCAGTGAGCCATCATAGGTCGCTGCTACATGAGTCCAGGCTCCCAGAGGAATAACTCCGGAACTGTAAGCAGCCGGGGTTCCGTTGAAGTCTTCTCCGTTACCCAACGCCAATTCTACATGTCCTGAATCGTTGATATCAAAATCTAAGTTTGTTCCCCCATTCGCGGCATCTTTCCCAAGAATTCTACTATCCAAATAGTTAGCGCCCGCCGGCAAGTAAACCCAAGCCATAACTGTAACTGCCGTTGAAAAATTCAAATTTGTGCTGCCGGACACAATAACGAAATTACCTACACCGTCAAATTTCAAAGCGCTTCCACCGTTTATTCCATTTACCCATTGGGGCAATTCTGAGTTTGAATAATTGCCCAAGTAGCCTGTATTGCCATTTCCACTGGAGTCAGGAACCATATTTCCAGAATCTTCGCTAAGCTTCCAGTAACCTGCAAGACCGCTAGTTTGAGCACATGCCTTCAACATAAGCACTGGAAAAAAACATGTCAAAAGAATTATCATCAATACTATAAACACGGCTTTTTTGTTGATTAATCCCTTCTCCAACTGGCTTACGCCTTTGAGGGAGGAATATTTAATGCTTTTCATCATGAAAAATGGTTGAATTTCCTTTGCTGCTAAAACCGTTTAGCCGTCTTATTTTGGCATTTTGACTCTTTGTATTTCGTGCAAGTTAGAGTTTGGAATTCGTGGAAATCTCATTCAATAAAAAATGGGAAATCTTTGCTTTTTCCAATCAAGCGGTCTCAAAACCATCTGTAAACAATCAATGCAAATTTCTCCAAGTAAGAACTGGTGAAATGCCAATTACTTTCAAGAAAAATTAGGATACAGGCACCTTTCGTACAGTTGTTTTTAAGTCAAATTGGAACGCTAAGAAGTACAGAAATATTACGCTTAAACATAATTCTATGAAAGCTGTGGGTGAACCTAGGATTCCAACTGAAACAAATTCGACAAATTGAAAAAGCGCTGCGAGAGAAAAGATCATCAGTGCCACTAAGCGAGCCACCTTATGCCTAACCCACAGTCCCATTCCAACTAGCAGAAGGTCAAATCCGGTAAACCATGAAGCCAATCCTGATGTTGAAGCGCTTAAGTTCGCAAGGTTACCCATATAAAATGGAATTCCTGGTATCCAATTGATAGATGAAATCATATTTTGGGTTGCTGGAGTTGAACCCGCTGGGTCGGTTATGATTAAGTAAACCCCGCCTAAAATCAGAACTACTCCGAATGTTATTAATAATTTTGAAATTAAATCGGTGATTAACGGGCGATCTGACAAATATTTTTTGAGCGTATTTATTAAACTTATAATCGGAGAAAAATACTCCTTTAGTTTTGTGGACATTTCATCACTCGAGTATTGACTCAACAGTTAAGTTTAGAACAATTTCGGCGATGTCGCAGGAATACTCGGCCGTTCTTCTGATGCTTTCAATAATCAGTCTTAAACTTGCGAAATCTTCGATGTCAAGTTGTGCTGATGCAACCGCCTCCTTCTCCAATGCCCCGACTTCTTTAAGGCTCTCTATGATTGTTTCGGCTGTGTTGTAGTCTTGCCTGAAAAGCGATTCCATTGCTGTGTCAAACATTTTAATGGCTGCAGCGCTCATTTTCGCTATTTTTTCTGAAACGTCACAATTCAACTTGTGTTTGAGCGCCAAAACGTTTTCAGCGATCTTGACTGCGTGGTCAGCAGTCCGTTCTATTGATTTGGTTACTAGACGGTAACCTAGCGTGTCTTTGCATTTGGCTAAGCCAGTTTCTTTGCTTACTCGTGGGTTTTGCATTCCAGTCTTTAGCTGTCTTATTACGTAAAGATTGAATCTGTCTACTTCGTTGTCCGCAGTTATGACATCTTTTAGCAACAAGTTATCGTTTTCATAAAGACCTAAAATTGCGTCTTTATGCATTGATGTTGTAATTATGCTCATTCTTCTCAAAGCGCTTTGAATCGTCAATTCAGGATAACTCAACAGGACCTGTAACATCAACTGAGCGGAAGTATCTGTTACAATTTCGGTTCCAACGAGCATTCGCCGGACAAAAACCTTCATGTCATGCCTTTGCTTTGATGATAATTGCAGTTTGTCTGATTTAATGTGGATTGAATTATAACCTGATGTATATGCTGACACGATCTTTCTGTTAATCATCTCAGTGTCGTCGTCTGCACGAACCATGATTGTGGCTTCATCAAGCTTTTTCTTTAATTTGGCGCTCGGTGGAACTATCGTTAGCGATCCGCCTTCTTCTTCGTGGAGTTTTATGAAACTTCCTTTTTTGAGTTGATTTTGAGTGATCCAGTTTTTGGGCAACGAAATAATGTATGTAGAGCCGCCTGTAAACTGAATTTTTCGTGTTTCATCGTCCTCTTTTGGCTGCCACAAAGTTGACCCTTCTCACGCCTTGACCTAACAAGTATATTTTTCCCTATTGGCTTACATAATAAATCTCTTCGCTAAAGAGATTCTATAGCAAATCATAGTCTATGATTGCTATTATGGAAACCAATATTACGTGAAGACCTTCTTCATTGTCACTGCAAACAATTGGAAAGATCCAAAGTTGATAAAAAAAGTCTTGAAAAAAAGGCTATGTGGATTGAAATTGACGTTTTACCTTTCTGAGTCAGAGGAGATGTTACTTGGGAAAAGTTGAAACTAAAAAATTCAACTTGTGGTTTAAGAACAATCATGTTCTTAAAGACATCGATTTCGCAGTCCAAGAGAATGCCGTAACTGCTATTATGGGACCTTCAGGATGCGGCAAATCTACGCTTCTGCGCTCAATTAATCGTATGAATGATCTCATCAACGGCTGTCGTACGGCAGGAGAAATAATTTTCGACGGGAAAAACATCTATGATGAAGGTAACAACGTTTACGAGTTAAGAAGAAGAATAGGCATGGTTTTTCAAAAGCCCAATCCCTTTCCTAAATCGATTTTTGAGAACGTAGCTTTTGGTCCTCGAATCCACAGCCTCGCAAAAGGTGAAAAACTCAACGAGCTCGTGGAGAAAAGCCTTAGAGGGGCTGCTTTGTGGGGCGAGGTCAAAGATCGGTTAAACGAAAGCGCCTTTTCCCTTTCGGGCGGACAGCAGCAGAGGCTTTGTATAGCTCGTGCGTTGGCTGCGGAGCCTGAACTAATTTTGATGGATGAGCCATGCAGTGCTCTGGATCCTGCCGCGACTTCCCGCATTGAATCGCTAGCTGTTGAGCTCAAAGAGAAATATACTGTTGTTATTGTTACTCATAATTTGCAGCAGGCTTGTAGGGTGTCGGATCTTACGGCTTTTATGTATGTGGGTGAATTGGTGGAGTATGGTGATACAAAGAGCCTGTTTGAGAACCCGAAACACGAGTTGACTCAGAACTACATTACAGGTCAATTCGGGTAGTTTGAAGGATTATTAAAAATTCAGTTTATATTTTCATAAATCTTAATTCATAATACACAGTAAAATATGCCGATGACCAATGACAATTGACCCAAAATTAACCCACAAAATAAACGCAGTACTCAATAGCCTAGGGTTAAGCTGCATAGGCGGTGCAATCTTTCTACAGGTCCTCGTCTTCTCAAACATTCTCTTACAAGGCTATTTCCGAGCTGTAGAGTCAAACCAAACCATCCTAACGCTTGAAATAAGCCTAACCGCTTTCTCAGCCGTCTATTTCTTATACCTCTACCAAAAAGTTATTCGGACAACATTGGCAAATTAACTTCCCGGGGTCGTCGTAACGTTCAATTTGCTTTCCGATAATTTCTCGAGCGAAATCATGGGTCTTCATTTGTAGGATTCCTATTAAAAATTGGATTTGAAATATCGTGTTTAAATTAAAATCCTTTAAAAAGGTCAAAACAAATAGAATTCGAGAAATAATGAAAAATAATCGGATAGTTGTCGGCATTGTTTGTGCGGATATCGGTGTGGCAATTGTAGTGTATGCCGTAATTCAGGGTCTTCTTTTAAAACAGCCGAATTACATGTACTTATTTTGGATACCTTTCACAGGTGTGGTGATTGAGGTAATAGGTCTTTTACTTTTTGTGAAATATTGGTCTCGAACAAAACGTAACCCCTCTAAGAATACTCTGCCTTTTTAAGAATTTTTGAAGAAAACCTGACCAAAAAGAACAAGGCGCAGTTGTCATAGTTTTAAGTCGTTGCATTTGTTTCCAAAGAACTCTGTTTCTCAATGGATTCCTGTTTACGGCGAAGATTGTAAAAGATAAACACATTTACCGATACAACAATAGCTACAACAACCACTATTATTATCCATATGGATGCCGGAACTGCGACGCTCGCACCTTCAGCTCCACCGATAGCAAGCAAAAGATCATTAAGGGTATTCAAAGTAGCCGTTATTGTCTTTGCTGAGGCGAGCATTGTAGAGGGCAACGCAACATAGCTATTTGAGGCGGTCACGTATTTGTAAACTGCATAAGGCGGCTGAAGATTTTTGACTTCACCAGAAGTATAGTTTAAAGTGATTGTCGCCTGAACGAAATCATGCACGTTCATGTTAATAGTGATGGCAATGAAATTAGTCAGCGATATCCCACTTGGAACGGAAGCAGTAGGCTGAGGATTACCAAGGTAAACATCAGTCGTTACAGTTCCTGTTGCACCAGGCGATCCCTCAATTTGAAAAGACACACCTAAATCAGGCTCAGACACAGCAAAAACCCCATCGGAACCGACAGCCACATCAACAGTTTTTGAAGTCGAATACGTTGAAACCTGTGCCACAACCAAAACAGCAGACAACGAAAATGAAAGCAAAAACAACGTGATTAAAGCAAGAACAGCAAATTTTGACTTACTCATCAGGCTATTCTCACCATACAACTTGGAATATCAAAGTGAACAAGTTAAAAGGTTTGCCATCCTAAAACCAGGTGTGGTTAAACTGACGCCCTTATTCCAAAACGCGGCGATTCGATGCTATTGACCAATTCGGTTTTCAATCACTATAAATGCGTTGATCCAACCAATAAAGCTCTATAGAAAATATGTTGGCAAGCAATATTAGATGAATTATTCGTTTGAATTCCTCTAAGTGTCATTGATGTCTGTTCATCGGTTAAAGGTCTTTGAACCATTTGAGAAGAAGAATTGGTCTAAGCAATATCGTTTTGCAGTTATTGATCCAAACAATTTTAAAGGGTACCCAGCAAATTTTGTTTGCCTTCTACCAAAAGAGATTTTTGAGTCTGGAAAGCCTCTGAGTCCATTCGGAAGACTGTTTGGAGATAAGAGTTCAGAGTACGCCATCGAATTATTGAAGGAAGCGTTCAAGCAAGAAGAAGATGGAGAAGTTAAAACCGAAATAGTGAAAAGAATCAGACTGCTCCAAGCAAAGAGACCCAAATTGAAGTGCACTTCGTGCCACGAAGAATCCTAAGAATGAGGCAACACAAGTTACGATCGTAAACTATGCCAAAGTTGTCTGGAGGCAGGAATTTGTTCAAAGAATCTTTTGTGGCTTTTGATTTCTAACTTTAGATTATTTACGAGAAATTTTGCACGCAGCATAATCGACTTGGAATACTTACAAACGGAATAGAATCCGCAGATTTTTACGCTATTGATGGGTTGAAAAGTTTCACAGGAAGAAAGGTTTTTAGGTCTTATATTTTGTTCATTGACTGACCCAAAATGATTGAGGATAAGGATATCGAGAGGTTGCTGGGTCAAAGCCAAGAAGAATACGATAAATATTTGGAGAGCGGAGAGAGCGATGCTTTGGCTGAGGCTGGAGAACTGCTTTGGGAATGTTTGAAGGTCGACATGGCTAAAGCCGGAAAAACGAACGCCGGCAATATCAATTCGTTAATGGCGGCGGCAGCTCTAAAAGGAGACGACTTCAATCGGCTTTTTTACCGCTGTTTTCATTTTCATTCTTGGTATGCGGAAGGTGGAGTGCCAAACGACTTCGTCTTAGAAAAGAGACTATACAAAGAGACTGCCAAGACCCTGCAAGGGATGATAGAGAACAGCGAAAAAGCACGAAAAGAGAAAAGACAAGTTTTAGAAAACACAGTGTAGTTTAGATCCCAGCAACATGTACTAAGAAATTGAAAACAGCTTTTCACGCCGCTTGTGTCAATCCCGCTTTTTCGTGATTGCTCTTCCTGCTATGTAGTTAAAAAACTCAATCATATGGGCTTACTCGAATTTGGGCTCCTCACGTTTCTTTAAGAAAATGCCCAAGTTGCGAGAAAGACTGTCAAAGTAATCGACTAGACTTAGATGCTCTAATTTCCTCAGCGTAGTCGATGGCAACTTGTTATGGTGAACATTTTCCAAGAGTAGATTTGTTTCTTCCGCGGAGAATTCTTCTCCCTCTTCTACCCATTGTATGACTTCTTTGTTCTGTAGGCACACTTTTTGGCAACGCATGCATGCTATTATGCAGTTGTGCCAAGAAACTTTCATCCATTTTGGAAACAGAACATTTCCTTTCTTTTCGTTGTGATAGGTGATACAACGTTCTGCTTGTAGAAGGAACCGGTCAGAAGATATAGCGCCGGTGGGGCAAGCTTTGCGGCACAGTTCACATTCCTCGCAGCTTTTCATCATTGTCGCTTCTTGCCAAGAATCCACTTCACAAGGCATATCGGAGTATGCAGCTACGAGTTGGAAGAAGCTTCCCAGCCCAGAAGAATAGGCGATGTTGTTTCTGCCGTATTGGACAAGACCGCTTCGTGCTGCCAGTAGTTTAAGGGGTAGCGCCGTTCTGGCGTATTTGTAGCCTTTTTCTCGCAGTATTTTTGCGAGAAGATCTTGAACTTGTTTTTTTGTGTCGTCGTATGCTGTGTAAGTGGGGGGAAGAATTAGAGGATGTTTTTGTCTGTAGCAAGTGAAAATCGCTCGAGTTTGAGGTCTTGGAACAGCTACAACTATTAGAGATTGTGCGTTTGGCAGGTCTTTGGGAGTTTGGAAGCTGAACCGGACAAGTCGTTCTTGATAGAACTGGCTGTCAAGTAAGCCGCGAATGTGGAGGCTTTCTATTTCTTGCTCCAGCTGATTCAAATGTGAAACAGAAACAATTCGTGCTCGAAAGCCCTGCTCTTCTAAGCAGGAAAACAAATTATCGACAAATTTACTCATGATTTGTGATTGTACGTTGATTTTTATAAGATTTTGCTCTGTTAGATTTGCCTGCCTTTTTCCGAAATTAGCCGCGAAAGAACTATGCTCTTGATTTGAGGTTTTTATGGGAGGTTGCCAAAGGATTGAAGACCGTGTGCTTCTTTGCAGACTAGTATATGTTCTAAATAGATTATTTGTATAACTCTTTAATTTCTGGGTGTGCTTCTATAGATCTACAGATAAGGCACCTTAAACTGGTTCAGTAGCCCCTTGGCGGATGAACGTTGGCTGAACGCGAGGTCCCCTATATTGCCATGACATGTGTTTCCTCCCCTCGCAGCTCGCTAACGAAATTGTCCGCCAAGGCCATTAGATTTATTCAGACTTTCGAATAATGAAAAAGTGATTCAGATTTTTGGTCCAGTTGATTTTGTGGAAACGTAATAGGTTAGCATGCTGAGACTGGTCAACCTAAAACTAAAGTGCATATTACTCTAAACTGTTTGCTATTGTGGTTTTCCAACCAAGAGTCAAATGGAGCTCTGTTGCGGCAAATTTTTGGAAGACCTTCGGATGCCCTTTGATAATTGTTCATTGATCGGGCGTGGAAATAACTAAATAATCTTTGTTTTCTTCTACTGAGAATCTGTTCTTAAGAAATATCTTCATTGCTTGCAGGTCATAATCGCCTCTAATTTTCAGTTGATAACTATCAGGTAGTTTATGTTCAATACTAACGGCAATAGGTCTAACAAGTTGATAGGTGCCTAACTCTTTTAGAAGAGCGACCGACTCTTCTCTTTTCATATTTCCCCTCTCAGTTCTTTTGTACGTACACGACTAAATAACACTTTGCTATATACACTAAATATTGAATATGTTAGTTTTTCACGCGAACCTTCATTGATCCGTCAAGCAGTAAACCGTTCTTTCTGTGGACGGCTATGCTTGGTCGAATGGCTTCAAAAAAGGGCGTTTACGCAACATGATAAAGGTCAATAGCTTCATGGGTTCGTGGAGAAAAGCTTCAGCGCTCTTTGAAGCCATTGCCTATTTTGCCTTGCATTCTCTTTAACTTGTTTTTTCATTTTCCATTTTCGCTATGATAATTTCCTTAATAAATAAGTCAACTATTGCACAGTGCCTATGTTGTTGTTAGGGTTTTGCTGGCTCGCGTGCTTCTTACTGGCACAAATTATAAAAGTGCTAGCTTTACATGCGGATCTTTTGTTTCTATTGTTTCAATATAGTTGGTCATACTTTACGTAGGTAACGCAATTTAACCTTAACGTGAAGTTCTCTTTATCTGGTTGAGGGTGGGCGATGAAAAAGAAATCATTTGGACCGTTGCGTAATGAATTCTACACTTGGTTTAGAGGGTTTGTTAAAGTGAATTTTGGCAACTATGTTTCTCGGTCTGTTGGTTTTTGCCCCGGTTTTGAAAATAATCTTATGGTGCTGTATCTTTAATGAATAAGCGTAAATCGTTTTGTTTGTTCTTTATTGTGGTTTTAGTTTGCTCGCCTTTCTTAAGCTTATTTTTTCAAAGTGCCAAAGCTGATAGTACAAATTTGATGTCTGTAACTGATGGTAAATGGTATGACGATATGCATTGGATTAATGCCCCATGCCCACAATATGGTGAGGTAATCAGCACAACTAATACTTACGGCGGTTCTGATAGTTGGCAATGTACGCTTTCCCCTAACGGTTGGGGTGTTGATTGGTTAGGCGGTTCTTTGGCTGACGTTGTGTCTGGTGATATGGTTTATTTTAGTTTTTGGATTGAAACTTCTGCCGCCACTAACTCGGCGGATATTGGGAATGATATCGCTGGTGGCCGTATCGGTTTTGATGTCTATGGTTCAACAGGGGATATTGGCAGTCCGGATTGGGGTTCTGCAGCGTTTGTTCCGTTTGGCAATAATTGGACTGAGGTTGTGTTGAAGTGGACTGTTCCTGCAACTTTTACTCAGCAATCTGGTTACAGCTCCGTCTCTACAGCGGCTGTTGGTTCTCAGGTCGTTCCGACTTTAATTATCCCACGGGTTCAAGTTTTCAGTTGCACTATTGGTCTTAGTGAGGGTGGTACGGCTTGGTTTGCTGACCCCTCGTTGATGATTGATTCTTCTGGTTCTTCTGTTTCTACTTCTCCGCCTTCTACTTCTCCGCCTTCTACTTCTCCGCCTTCAACTTCTTCAACCTCGAACATTGTGGTTTCAAACATTTCGCTGGAGCCGACATACATCTCGGATGGGCAGTCTTTGGTGGAGTCTGGTTTTGTTTTGCCAGTCAACGTTACTGTGCAGAATATCGGCAGAGTTTATGAAGTTGCAGTTGTTGAGTTGTTTGCGAATTCAACTTTAATACTTAATGAAGCTCTTAGTGTTGACGGATCAGGTTCTGGGGTTTTGAACTGCCTCGTAAACACATCAAGCTTGCTCATTGGGAACTACACCATCAACGCATCTGTTACTGCCTTAGGTGAGTCAAACGTTACGCCAAACACTGTGTCTGCTGGAACGATTGGTGTGACTTATGTAGGCGATTTGAACGGTGAGTTCAAAGTCGACAGCCATGACTTTTTCGTCTTTATTGATGATTATCTCAATTATTGGACTACAGGCTATGTCAATCCCGCGGCGGACTTTAACCATGACGGCAAAATAAACTCTAGCGACTTCCAACTATTCATGAACGCTTACATAAACTATGCAAAGCAAGGAACATGAAGAAACTACTGTTTCAATTTTAGCTGAATCACAAAAACCCACCAAAGTTTTTCGGGTCTGTGGAGTTCACTAACTTTTAGTCCCGAATCCAAAAAAGCGACCTAAAACACAAAAGAACAAGCAATCTTTTCAAACTGCGCTTTATCCTTCTGTCTTCGCAAGTTGCAACTTGAATTTCCATCTGGATCACCTTTGGAATCATTCCTCAATTCTGAGATTGTCAAAACCGTGTCAAATCATGTCATTTTGTGTCAATTCGTGTCAAATTGTGTCAAAAAAAGTATCAACCTGCAACTGACTCAGTCTTCTCCACAGAAAATCAACCCGAAACACAAACAAAGAATCTGCCGCTAAAAACGCCGAAAAACCACTTGGGTCACACTTCTGAACGCTTCTTCCTCTGTGACTTTTTGGTATGTTTTGGTATGTTTTTAAGATGTTTTGGTATTTTTTGGGAGACCAGTTGCAACCAAGCTAAATCCCATTCCAAGAAAGCAACCCATTTCACAAAGAACGCTTATCTTGACCGCACTTTTCCCCTTTCTGACCTTGCTTCTTGACGCTTTCTTTCAACTTAAAGGCATGGGATTTCTGCCCTTTAATTTTTCGATTGTCAAATTTTGTCAAAAATTGTCAAATTTTGTCATTTTTTGTCAAATATTGTCAAAAATTGTATCAACCTGCAAATGATTCAAGCTTCTACAACAAAAAGCAACCCAAAACACAAACAAAAAATTTTGCGAGAAAATCATCAGCTCTCCCTCTAATACGCTTCTTCCAGTGTCTGCCAGTGACTTTTCTAGATGTTTTGAGATGTTTTAAGATTTTTCTAGATGTTTTGGGATGTTTTGAGATGATTGTTGCAAGCGAATCAAGCCCCAAACCAAAAAAGGAACCTAGAACACAAAGAACAAAAATTGCGGCACGTCAAACTCAAGAACAGCGTGTTTGCAGCTTAGGGAAAGGTTATTACTTTTAGTGTTGCTTCTCTCGTTGGCGGAGATCTGTTAAGTGCCTCTTGCGTTTATTATTGGAACTGCCGGTTCTGGTAAATCCTTGTTTACTGCGGCTTTTAGTGAATGGCTAAAAATGTCAAAGCAGGATGTGGCTGTGGTTAACTTGGATCCTGGAGCGTTGAAGCTTCCTTACCAGCCTGACGTGGATGTGCGAAACTATGTTGATGTGGGTGATTTGATGGAGAAATATGGGTTAGGGCCCAACGGCGCGTTGATTATGGCGGCGGATTTGATCGCGGACGAAATTCAGAACCTGAACCGTGACATCGAAGAGGTGCATGCTGACATTGTTTTGGTGGATACGCCTGGCCAGATGGAGTTGTTTGCTTTCAGGGCAAGTGGACCGTACATTGTTGATGAGTTAACTCGGGAACCGAAAGCGTTGATTTACCTCTTTGACGCGGTGTTCTCGATTAACCCGATGAATTATGTTTCAAACATGTTTCTTTCCGCCGCAGTTTACAACCGGTTCTTCCATCCACAGCTGCATGTGCTCTCGAAAACGGATTTGCTTCCGAAGAAGGATGTGCAGTCGATTGCTTCCTGGTCAGCGAACCCAAGGGCACTGGAAGACGCGATTGAGGAGAAGCTGGAGGGGACAAAACGCCTCTTCAGCCGCAACATGATGCAGGCAATTAGCAGGCTCGGCTTGACTTTTCTTCTGATGCCTGTTTCCTCCAAGACAAACGAGGGCATGACCAACATTAACACGACGCTTGAGAGGATACTTAACGAAGGCGAAAAATACACTACATAGGATCAGGCGGGAAGCAGGGTCCAGCTTGCAGCAAACGCTCCCCTCTTCGCTTTCAGTTCCGAATCGGCTCCAGCTATGATTATGACGTCGTTGTCTTGAGGCGTCAAATGCTCCAAAATCCACGCCGCCGCTTTCGGATAAGCTTTCTCTATACAGTCGCTAACCGAATGAATCTGCAGGTGGCCATCCTTGAAAATAGTAACCAAAGCTTTTCGGGCACCACCTATGATGGCGGCGTCCCGCTGATCGATTCCTGACTTGATCTTGTCTCCGCTGCCTTTAACCAAAAAAGCAAAATTAAACTCGGATTGGCTCAGCTCAGACTTGGGGATTTCAACTCGTTTAGGAAAAACCTCTTCAAACCGGCGCCACGTCTCTAAGCCTTTTTCTGTTAGGTTGCAGCCGCCTTTACTTGTTTCGATTAGGCCGGCGTTTCTTAGTCTGCTTATTATCGTGCGAACTGCTCCGTCGCCAACGCACAGTTTCTTGGCTAACGTGTTTCTGCCAAGAGGCTTCTGCGCCATCAGCTCCAACGCGTAGAAAACATGGAAGACCGTGAAGGTTGTAGATGGCCCCGGAGCCTTTTTTCCAGCAATTTCTTGTATGTATTTCTTTAACGACTCAGGCATTTTTCGCACTACTCTAACATATCGTGTCTTGGTTTTTATAATTTGTCAAAGC
>JBEKVK010000016.1:0-23417 GCA_049514075.1 Bathyarchaeia archaeon
ACACGTCCTCAAATACTATTTTTCTCAAATTTTCGTAAGATTTTTCCATGAAAAATGGCTTACACAGGCACCCCTACGTTTCCTCTCGAAGCTTGCAGGCAGAAAAGAATATCAAAAATATTGTTAAAAACTTTGAAGGTTTTTTATCTAAAAATGTGAATCAACATTCTTATTATAGTAATTTGCTACTAACCACTCAGAGTATATATAATAAATAATATAATTACTTGATTTTCTTAATAGCGCTATTTTTTTCCAGTAGAAACTTTGGGGTGTGTGTTCACGTTGATTCGGTTACTTAACATGACAACTATTCATTGATTTTTAGGATTGTTGTGCTTCACAATTATTTTTTTGTACTGCATCCTTAATATCGGTTGAACCTCTAAGATAAGGGGCGTGGGAGAATGGCGAATTCAAATGTGTTAGATGAAGTGTTTGAAAACTTCGTTAATGGTGTTAAACTTTTCAAAGACCGCGAGGTCCTTAGGCACGATTATATTCCAGACAAGCTACCCCACAGAGAAGAACAAATAAAACTTCTAGGTCAAACGGTCGCTCCGGTTCTAAAGGATGCGAGATGCTCAAATATTTTCATCTATGGCAAAACAGGAACTGGCAAAACAGCAGTCGCAAAATATGTTTTAAGCCACCTTGAATTCAAGGCAAAAGAATACGGCGCCAAAGTAAAATTCTGTTACATTAACTGCCGAATGACGGGGTCCGAATACCGAGTTTTCGCCAGTCTAAGTCAAAGCGTCGGTATGGCCATCCCTTTTACAGGATTGTCCGTTGGAGAAGTCTTTGACAGGTTCCGAGCTGGCCTTGATTCTTCCCGAATTATTTTCATTATTGTACTCGACGAAATCGATGCGTTGATAAAAGATCGTGGAGATGCTTTCATGTACGAGTTAACCAGGATAAATGAAACGCTGACCCAAAGCAAGGTTTCCATAATTGGGATTTCCAACGATCTTCGCCTGAAAGAATTCTTAGATCCGAGGGTTTTTAGTTCGCTAAGCGAGGAAGAACTGGTTTTCAGACCGTACGATGCAGCAGAGCTCCGAAACATCCTCTCAGAACGTTCCAAATTGTCGTTCAGAGAAGGAGTTTTGTCTGAACCCGCATTGAGTATTTGCTCCGCTTTGGCCGCTGCGGAACACGGAGATGCGCGCCGGGCTCTAGACCTATTGCGTGTTGCAGGAGAAGTCGCTGAACGCCAGGGTGCCAGCTCCATTTCAGAAGAGCATGTACGCTTGGCTGAGAAACATATTGAACATAATCGTGTGGTCGAAGCAATAAAGAACTTGACGCTTCATTCAAAACTCGTTCTTCTAAGCGTTTTCCACCTGAACAAGCCAAGCGCCAACACAGGCGAAATATACGATGTTTACAACGAGTTATGCGGCGAATTCGGCGCTGGTCTTCTGACGCAACGTAGATTAGGCACATTGATTAATGAGCTCGATTCAATGGGTCTTGTTAACGCAAAAGTCGTAAGTATGGGCAGATACGGCAGAACCAAAAAGATCAGGCTTGAAATTTCAAGAGGCATCATTCGCGACGTGTTCGCAGATGATCCTCGGTTCAACCAACTGATCAATTATTCTCCTCAAGCTTCCCGCAAAAATACGACTGAAGTGTAACCTGAAATTAGCCTTTCAGATGAATGAGAGAATTGTCGTTTCGAGTGTTTGTAGGTTGACAACAGGAACCTTTCCAGGTGTGGGGACCAACCCTAGTTTTTCCATATAGTCCGTTTGTTTCTGCCAGCCACCGGAATTCACCACGAGAACACCCCGGTAGTTGCAATATCCTAACACGTGAATGTGACCAGCGTGAAAGATGTCTGGCACCCGGTCGATGACGAGGTAGTCACGGTTTTCCGGGGAAAGCATAGTTTTTCCTCCGTAAGAAGGAGCCAAGTGGCGGCTTTGCATAAGCAGTCTCATTGCTTTTTCTGGGTGATCATGATCCATTCCTGGCACTACCCCGATGATGTCGTCTAAGCTTCGGCCATGGTACATTAAAACTTCAACGCCATGAAGACTTAATAGACATGGGCTTCCGACTGAACGGATGTTGCTTTTTCCTTGCATTCCCTTCAAATAGCCTTCAGGTATTGCTGGCTGCGGAAGGGCTTTTCGGGCTGCATCGTGATTGCCCGGGGAAATTATTACTTCGATGTAGCTGGGGATCTTTTCGATATATTTGAACGCGAAGTCATATTGTTTATGGACGTCCTTAATCGATAATTCCTTTGCTTGACCAGGGTACACTCCAACCCCGTCAACTATGTCACCCGCTATCAAGAGGTACTTGACTCTGCCGGCTATCTCCCTCATCTGTTCGTTCCCGTATTTTCCTTTGAGCCACAGTATGAACCGCTTGAACGCTTCCTTTTCGAACTTGTTGCTGCCGATGTGAAGATCCGACGTTAACACGGCATAGACTGGTTCTTGCGCTCGCTGCTGAGTTTTACGGCCGATTTCAGGGAAAATGATGTCTTCGGCAAGGAAGAGGTTGGTTCGCGTTTTGATTACCGCCAGGCAGATAACTTGATCGGGCATTAGCATGAGAGCTTTTTTTCGGACGTCTTCGGGTGCTTTTTGCGGCACCAAAACAGTAGCAGTTCCTTGTAAGTCTTCTACAGAGAGGATCATGTGGTTCTTTGAGTCTCTTTTTTCGGTCAACATGCAGATTATTTTTAGTTTTGTTTTAGGCTGCGACTTGAGGGCTTCAAGTATTGGTGTTGCGGCTCTGACGTCGATTCTTTGCCTAAACAAACGCTCGATTCGTCTAAACCTATCTTGAAAATACGAGAAATATTCTTCAATGGTGCCGTTGGAGCTAAGCTTCCCTGTTGCATCTTCGAGAATGGAAACTTCCGCTTTAATATCCCTAGCAAAAGGGTAAAAAACACCTTCATCAACAATCTGATCTATCGGCGGTGGTTGTTCCTCCATTGGCGTTGTTTGCGGCTCGGGTTCGGGTTCCATGACTGGTGTTGCCTGAACTCTTAGTTGTTGTATTAGTGTTTCCAGGAAAACTTTGTCTATGAAAAATGGTTTCTCCTGCAGGTTGGCTATTCTTTGAAGGGCTAAGTCCATTATGTCCACTGGGTCGGCTGTCTCTGCGTTTTTGCTCAGAAATTGGAAAGCTTCGCTGTCCAATTGGTACCCAGCTGCGATTGTTGCCTGTATCGCTCTTTGAAGTTTTTCTTCCCCGCTCATTTATGCTTCGCTGCCATCAGCTTTAACCGCTTCACGCTTACCCTCTTATATTTATGACTTATTTACCGCTTTTCGTTCGAAGACTATTTTCTGGGTTTCGCACTTCTGGTCATCTAAGCTTGCATATACTTTGGGTTGTGTGGTTTCAACCCACCTTGTGGACCATTAATTAATCGAAACCAATTTAATTTATATGAGTGAATCTCCGTTTAGATGTGTTATATCATGCTTGAGGAATTTCTATGGCTGACTTACGCAAGATTCAACAAACGCCAACTGGCACATTTTTTGTTTGCTTACCGAAAGATTGGGCTAAAATGAAAGGGCTCAAAAAAGGCACTTTGGTTTGTTTAGATATGACCAGCGACGGCAAACTTGTCGTCGACCCCGAATACAACGCTGAACCCCAAACCCGAACCACTTCTCTAACCGTTGGACCCAACCTCGGCAGGGAAATCGTGGGTCGTTACCTTTTGGGTTACGACACAATTGATATTGAAGCAAAAGACCGAATTGACTCCGCTGCAAGAAACGTAGTTAAGTCGACTGCCAGCTCCCTTTCGGGCTTGGAAATTTTTGAGGAAACCAGCTCAAAAATTTCGCTGCACAGTTTAATGCAGCAACAGCCTTCTACTTCGCCCGAAAAAATACTACAACGTAACTACGCCATTGTAGCAGGGATGATTCGCGACGCTGCAAATTCGTTCGTCTACGGCGACGTAGAGTTGGCTAGGAACGTCATTGCAAGAGATGATGAAAGCAACAGACTGTATTTTCTGCTAGTTAGGATTTTGCGAACTATAATTCAGAATCCACGGTTAAACGACAAGCTTGGAATAACCCCGATTGAGTGCTTGGATTACCGTTTGGCCGCAAGCTTAATCGAAGGGATCGGCGATGCTTGCGTACAAGTTGCGACAAAAACCATTGCCCTGAACGGACAAAAGTTTTCAGGCGAACTGCAAAACTTGCTGGTCGAATTGGAAACTCTCTGTTACGATGCTCATGAACAAGCTTTGAAATCTTTTGTAACCAAGGATATTGCTTTAGCAGCTAGCGTGCGTAGCTTGCGCGGGAAAGTAGATACCACCGCAATAGGCATTGAACAGGTTGCGAAGGGGTCTTCGGTGGATTTGATGCCTCAAATCTTAGCTGCAGCGTCTTTTCTAAGACAGATCTATGAGCACATCGTAGACATTGCTGACCTAGTAGCCTAACTTGTTTGCCCTTACATATTGCTAAAGGGTTAAATTTCCATTTTCATATTCACAACAGGGAACAAAGGTATGTCAAGCACAATCGATAAAGTCGCTAACGCTCTCTACTTGTCAGGATGCCTAAAATTTGGCAGCTTCAAAATAAAGTCTGGTTCAATCAGCCCTTACTACATTGACCTCGCACGTCTCCTATCTACGCCCGAACAATTCTGCGCCATCGCTGATGCGATTGCTGAGCAAGCCATTAAAATAGTCATTGCTGACGAAATAGACAAAATGGCTACCATAGAGCTTAAGGGCGCCTTGATCGCACCAAGCATTGCATGCAAACTTAACCTGCCATGCATCATAGTGCGCAAAGAAGAAAAGGCCTATGGGGTAAAGGGAAGAATTGCCGGCGCAGACGTTGAAGAAGGCGATCGGATCCTTTTCTTCGACGACGTAATAAGCGAAGGGTTATCCAAAATTGAAGGAATAAAGCCTCTGCAGGAGCTCGGCGGCGTCGTGAACCATTTCCTTGTCGTGGTCAACCGGGAGCAAGGAGGCAAGGAGAACTTGGAGAAACTTGGCTTCAGGGTCCACGCTCTCGCCAAAGTTTCTGACCTCGTGAAATCGCTCTGCGGCAGGCACATTTCTAAAGAGCAGGCGGACGAGGTTTTGAATTATGTGAAAGGGTTTCAAGAGGCTAAGAATACCCTTTGAAAACCTGCTGCTTCACAACCTCAAATACTCTACGAGTGCACTATTCTGTTCTCCTGAATACGCTTTCATCTCACTTTCGTTCCTGCAAAACTGCATCAAGCAACTACCTAAAAGACACTCTACATTTATTGGCTGGCTAATCAAATATAATGCTTAAAGGAAGCGTCTCCCGATGCAAACTCAAAAAGAAATAGTCAATGCCCTGATGATTCCTGATGCTTACCCTGAAGGCGCAGGCGAAATCGAGCTCATCCAAACCCACATCTCATTCGTCTTCTTAACTGAAAAATTCGTTTACAAGATAAAAAAAGCGGTAAACTTTGGGTTTCTGGATTTTTCCACGCTCTCGAAGCGCAAGTTTTTTTGCGAAAAAGAGTTAGAGCTAAACAGGCGCCTTTGTCCAGAAATCTATCTCAAAGTTGTCCCAATCAACAAATCAAGAGAGATCACGATAGACGGCGACGGCGAAACCGTTGAGTACGCCCTAAAAATGAAGCGTCTCCCTCAAGAAACAATCATGACCTGCCTTCTCAGTGAGAATAAAGTGAACAACAAAACGATTGATGAGTTGGCAAAAATAATTGCCAGATTCCATCAAAATGCTCAATGCAATGAAGCAATAGACGAGTTCGGTTCCTTCAAAATTATTAAACTTAATTGGGACGAAAACTTCGCTCAAACCAAGAAATACGTTGACCAAACCATCCCGACAGAGGAATACAAATTCCTCGAGAATCAAATCGGTGGATTTATGAAAACAAACAATGCGTTATTCGAGGGCAGAATAAAAAACGGAAAAATCAGAGATTGTCACGGGGATTTGCATTCGGGAAACATCTTCATAACTGACCGAATCTGCATCTTCGACGCCATAGAATTCAACGACCGCTTCAGGTATTCGGATGTAGCTTCGGACATTGCTTTTTTAGCGATGGATCTTGACTTCCAACAAAGGCGAGACTTAGCCGATTACCTTATAGATAGATACGTTGCCTACTCGAAAGACTCGGATTTAACGAAGGTACTTGGGTTCTACAAGTGTTACAGGGCGTATGTTCGGGGCAAAGTTATCAGCTTCAAACTTGACGACCCAAGCGTTAGCCAAAAAGAAAAAGCAGAGGCATCCAAAGACTCAAAAGCCTATTTCAAGCTCGCCGCCGAATACGCGAAAAAACTGTAACCTTTAGGCGAATTGATCAGCTACCCACTCGGGAACTTGAACCGTGCCCATGATGATGGGCTTTTGGTGGCAATCGCTTCCCCCAGTCATCTTTAGCCCAAGCTTCTTGGCGAACGCCACATAATGGCTCGTTGTTTCCGGTGTGTTTCTTGAGTGCCAACATTCAACGCCATCAATATGCTCCAGCATTTTTTCTTGGATTATACCCGTTTGCTCCTGCAGAGATTTAGTTAATGCCATCAGCGAGGTTCCATGCGGGTCATTGGGGTGAGCTAAAACTAGCATTCCGCCTGCATCCCTTACGAGTTTTGATGCTTCGTCCAGGTAAAGTGGGTACTTGGGTACATCACACTTGACAAGGTATCTGTCGAATGCTTCCTGCCTGGTTTTGACAATGTTCTTCTTAACTAAGTAATCGGCTATGTGGGGTCTGCCCAATACACCATCGACAGACTCTTCAATCTGCCTAAAGTCATCTTTAGTTAATACGTGGATGTTTTCTCTTTTGAATTCACTATTTAGGTTGTCAAAGATTTTTGCGGCCCTTTCTTCCCGGTACTTCGCCATTGTTTCAAGTTTGCTTTCCAACGCTTTATCTGTGGGTTCGAACTTGTAACCAAGGAAATCTAGTGAAACGGCTTTACCTTCATGGTACTTTGGGTGAGCGAAGGTTACGTTTAACTCGACTCCTGTAACATAGCTAATGCCTTCTTTTTTGGCTGTGGCGATGGCTTGGATTTGGCAGCCGATGCAGTCGTGGTCAGTGATTGCCATAAAACCGATGTTACGATTTTTTGCTACCTGAAAAATTTCTTGGACAGTAAGTTTCCCGTCTGAAGCACTGGAGTGAATATGCAGGTCAGTTATCATCTTTTAGATGGTTCCCTTAGGCGTTTTCCATTCCGATAATATACCAATCTTCACGGTTGTCATGGCATGTGTCAACTGTTAAATGAAGTATTTTGAGAGTTGGATATTTTTTCTTTAAGTCAGCGATGTCTACGGGCTCAAACTTTTTCTTGTTTGCGAGATATGCATCTACGGTTAGGGCATTTGATTCGTAATTCTCCTTGGTGCGTCGCTGGATTCTAGCGACCGAGACTTCCTCGGGACAGCTTGTCTGCAGAATGACAAAAGTCATCCCGTGTTTTGCGGCGACTTCAGCTGCTCGACGCCTTAAATCTTGAGTGACAAAGGTGGCGTCCAAAATAATTCCTTTTGTGCCCTTCTGGGCCAGGTCATCTGCCCTTCGAAAGACTTCATCGTAGACGGATAGCCGCTTGTTCATGTTTCCAGCAACTTTTGCGTCGAAGACGTCCTCGTTCTTCAAAACCTCCAAGCGTATGATGTCGCTTCGAAGAATATAGTACCCTTTAATCTTGGACGTTTCCTCAGAGGTTTCCGTTTTCCAGGTTCCAGGCAACCCCGTTGTAATCAGTAAAGTTTTTGGTCCTAAATTTGCTTCGATGAATCTCGAGAAAGGTTCCTTCATTATTCTACCTTCATACTGTTAGCTTTGACATGTTGAACTTAAAACTTTTTCCGGTGGATGCACCTGTAGTTGGAAGAAAATCTAAATAGGTTGAGGATACATTATTCTGAAAAGAAGGGACAATCATGGAAGAATTCCTAGTTAAAGACAAAAGTTTGGCACCTCAAGGTCATTTGCAAATCGAATGGGCCACAAATCACATGCCCGTGCTTAAGTTGATAAAAAATCGTTTAGAAAAAGAAAAGCCGTTCAAAGGCTTGACTTTAGGAGCATGTCTCCACGTGACGAAAGAAACGGCTGTTCTGGTGAAGGCGTTAATTGCGGGAGGCGCCAACGTCGCATTATGCGGTTCTAACCCTCTTTCAACTCAGGATGATGTCGCTGCAGCACTGGCTGACAGTGGTGTTCATGTTTTTGCTTGGAGAGGGCAAAACACTGAGGAATATTACAAATGTTTAGATAGCGCTTTGGATTACAAGCCACAGATAACTTTGGACGACGGGGCAGACTTAGTCGGAACCTTACATAGCAAACGCCAAGCGCAACTGAAGACACTGAAGGGTGGAACCGAAGAAACCACAACAGGGGTTATCCGTTTAAGAGCTATGGAAAAAGATGGCAGCCTGAAATACCCCATCGTTGCAGTGAATGACGCTTATACAAAATACCTCTTTGACAACCGCTATGGGACCGGGCAAAGCAGCATGGACGGCATATTGCGCGCCACCAATACATTGATCGCTGGAAAAACCTTCGTGGTCTGCGGTTACGGTTGGTGCTCGAGAGGCATAGCTATGCGGGCTCAAGGGTTAGGTGCCAACGTCATTGTAACTGAAGTGCAACCTATCCGCGCATTGGAAGCTGTAATGAACGGTTTGCGAGTCATGCCGATAGCTGAAGCAGCGGCAGTTGGCGACATATTCATTACTGCGACAGGCGACATCAGCGTCATACGGAAAGAGCATATGATGAAAATGAAGGACGGCGCCATATTGGCTAACAGTGGTCACTTCAATGTCGAAGTGAACATAAAAGATTTAGAATCGCTATCAACATCTAAAAGAACCATGCGTCCCAATCTCGAAGAATACGTGCTCAAGGATGGCAGAAAACTTTATCTTCTCGCAGAAGGCAGGCTGGTGAATTTGGCAGCGGCAGAAGGTCACCCATCCGAAGTCATGGACATGTCATTTGCGAATCAAGCATTATGCTCAGAATACATCGCCAAAGCAGAGAGCTTGAAGCCGAAGGTTTATACGGTTCCGAAGGAAATCGACGAAAAAGTTGCTGAGCTAAAGTTGAAATCGATGAATGTTGCAATTGACGAGCTTACCGAAGAGCAGAAGAAATACCTGTCAACTTGGGAAATGGGGACAACTTAGGCGAGCAAGCGTACTCTTAAAAGCATGACAAACTTTAAATTGTTTGAGCATATACATGGCTATAAAGTGGTGACTTAAATGGTTAGCAAAGATCAAGGAATAGGTGGAGCAATACTCGCAGTATGCGTTATAGTTGCTGTAGGCTACATAGTTTTAGTGGCTGATCCAGGCTTGTTTAGTTTGAATACGACCACCGCCCGGCTGGATGCAGTGTTGGTTCTTGTTTCCATAGCATTCATCGCCATACTCGCGATCGGTGCATGGATAGGCTGGACAATGGCAACGACACCGCCGCCAAAACCAATCGAAGAAATCACAACAGAAATTGAAGAGAAGAAAGAAGAGCCCAAAGAAGAGACAGCACCAACCTCCGAAGCGACTGCCACCGAACCGGCTAAGAAAAAGAAATAAAAAATTCATTTTTCTAAAAAATCAATTCTTTGTTTTTTTAATTCTCTTAATTATTTTTTTCACTTTATCTTTAAATTAAGCTCTCATTTTTTGAAGCATACAATCTAAAAGGTGCTGGCAAACCATGCAGTCGTCGGGAATTTTTTGTTTGTCTTGCCTTTCACTCAGGTAGCCGAGGTGATAGTTGCAGGTTTGGGGTTTCTCTTTGTTTTTGTCCTTCTTGTCTTTAGAAGAGCGATTTTCCTCTTGGGTTTCACTTTTAGTGATTTCAGTTTTCGGGCAAGTTATTATTGTCAGACAGAAGGGACATGCCGGGTACGGTCCCGCTGAATCCCGCAGATTCAAGGTCTTAAGTGGTGTAGCAAAAACTTTTCCGCATGAAGGATTCGGGCAAGTGAACATTTTTTGTCCCTTCTCGTTTCAGAGGACGATGACATAGTCTAGTTATCAGATAGGGCTTCACTGCTTATAGTGTTGATGAATTCAAAATATAGACGTCAACTATCGATGCTGCATGTTTGGGTTGTGGATGCAATCTTTTTTAAGTTTTCGGCGCCTTCAGCGTATCCAGAAGCAACCAATATGTCGCCTGCTTGAATCCTTGAGTCAGCACGTGGACGTAGAGTTTTTTCGCCTCTTTTAATCACTAAAACCCACATGCCTGTTTCTTCATGCACCTGTGCTTCCTTCAAGGTCTTGTTCACTAGCGGCGAATCAGCGGTTACGCAGGCTTGGGCAACTGTTTCTTCTGCTTCTTTAATTGTTAATTTTAGAATCGGGTGCGGTTCAATACCTCGTAACACAACTTCCGCGATATCTGCGGCGGCATCAGCGATCTTTTCTGTTGCCACACCTAACCTGATTAATCCAAGGAAACCAGACGCTTCTTCTTTTTTGAAGTCACTCTTTAGGGCAAGCAGTTCAAATTCAGTGTGCAACTGATCAACTTTCTCTTCTAGCCTTTCAACTTCTTCAGCTAGCTCCTTGCTGTTGAGCATCACCGCGGTGTAGGCTAAATCCAGCATTATTTCTGAGGTATCTTTGAGCTCGACGAATCTTGAGCCGATTTCTTCAAATTTTGCTCGTTCTTCAACGTTGAGTTTTGCCAGTTCTCCTTCGGCTAAGTCTTTAAAGGCTTCAATACCTGTGGGTGCGCCTCGCGTAATTAGGACATCGCCTTGGAAGATTCTTTCTCCGCCTTTTGGGTCTAGAATCCAATCCTGGTTACGGCGGATCGCAATTATATCAATGCCCATTGTCGGAGCTAGTTCAAGCTCATCAATGGTTTTCTTAACTATGGTTGAGTTAGGTTTAACGGTTACTTTCATCAGATGCTCTTCTACCTTCTCGAAAAATTTTCCCACCACCGGGTGAACTCCGATGTTACGAGTTACAATTGCCGCGATGTCTGCGGCTGCGTCGGAAATTTTATCTGTGGCGGAAGCTACTCGAGAAATCCCTACCATTGCCTCGGCTTCTTTTGGATTTCTTGAAGCAACCATTATTTCCATTTCCAAAAGGTACCCCAAAGTGTCTACACGGCTTTCAAGAGCCAAAACGTCTTCTGCGAGGTCTTTATCATTGTAGAGGGCTGCGGAATAAGCGAGGTCAATCATCAATTCGGATAGATTTTTCATTTCGAGCAAAAGTTCCCTGACGGGTATGGGTTTGTACTCTATTCTTTCGAACTTTGGCATTGACCAGAGGTCTCTCCAAACAAGATAAGGTTTTGAATTATTTTAATTATGCCCTTAATGCAAAGTGAACAAAAGCAGGGTTATTAACAGAGAGGATGACATTATGATTGTTGCGAAGGATGTTTCAAGCGGTATCACGAAGTTCTCTGGGTTTAATCCTCTTCTAAAGGTTAGTATCGCTATGCTGTATGATACGAGGACTATGCCGATGACAGCTATTACGTTGGATACCCAGATTATCGTTATCACATTAAGAACATTTGATAATGAAGACACGCGGTTAATAGCTAACGAGCTCAAAGCCAAGACAACAAAAATAAAGAACGACGCTAGCCATGCGCTGGCTATGTTTTTGGCGTGGCTTCGAATGGAGTTGAACGTTGGTCTAAGCAGGCCTAAAGCGAGCTTCGTGTTGGCGGTTGAGCCTACAACTGAGCCGACGTTGCTTATGTTGTTGATTAAAGCTGGATACGCGGTGAGCAGGGCGGGGTAAATCATCACAATTTCTTTTTGAGTAAATCTTGTTAACCCCCCGAAAATTGTTCCCGTCAAAGTAACAATTAAGGCAACAAGAATCAGCATCAAGAATGATTCGCGTACGGTTCTTTTAAATTCAAAGTCGTTCCTATCCCTTGAAACTAAGAATAAAACTATGAACAAATGCGCTAAGCCGATACCTGCAATCAGGAACGTTCCAGGCAAAAAGGTCGAAAGCTTCAGCACTCCGACGTAGCAGAGCGTGATAAAGATACTGGCTGACGTTGCTATAACGGGGTAGACAATGATGTCGGGGTCCAATCCTCTTTTGAATGAAACGAAAGCCACCTTTATGGTAACCAAGGAAAACATCAGCCCTATTGCCAATGTTGAAACCGTCACCAAAAGGAGCGTTGGGAAGTCCGAGAGCCTGATACCCAAGAACAAGTAGCCGAATAACACAGATATAACGCTAACAGTTAAGCTTGTGACTAGAGTTAAAACGATTATCCCGTGGAGAAGTTTATAGAATGATTGGGTGTTTTTGGAAAATTGGGGGTTGATTGTTCCAAGGTGAAGGGCGGTGCTCAATCGACCGCTGAGCAACCCGTTAATTATTCTGGTGCTAATAAGCGCCGGATAAAGCGCCAATGCCCAACGGTAATGCTCGAATAGATTAAGTTGATATGCAATCAGAAAACCGGCAATTAGCCCAGCTATGTCAAACAAGTAAGCGAGTGTTGTTTGCTTAAGCATCCCACGGAAAGAAATAGAAAGGCTGCCATTTGAGATCCTGATTGCCCCCTTAAGGTTGACCGCAAAAAAGCTGTCTTGACCCAAACGTTTGAAGGATGCCGGATAGTTCTTGGCGAAAACTGAAATGTTCCACTGCTGTTTTCAGTGAAGAGGCTGCTTTGTGGGCAACTTTTGAATTTCTTGATTTGTGGACTTTTTGCATTTTTCGCCATCCCTTTCTTTTGGCTGTCCACAGGTTCCAGAATAGAGTGCGGGCTGCCAAAGCCGATTAAACTGCCGATTAAAGTTTCTGAAAGACAGTGATGTTATAAATAGTTTCCGACCCAAGAAGTTTGCCTTGGCTCTGAATGTGTCGGATTGGTGTTTAGTGTTTTTGTGAGTAGTTTTTTGGTTGGTAAACGCACCAGGGATCTTCGGTTAGGTAGTCCCTCTTTAGTTCGGTTGGTTCGTGAAGGTCGCCGCAGTAATCGATGAAGTCGTTGGATAAGCCGTAAGCGCGGGCTCGGCAGCCGCCGCATAGAGAACGGTGTTCACAGACTCCGCATTTGCCTTTTAACATGTTTGGGTTTCTTAGGGCTTTGAAGATTTCTGAGTTAAACCAAATATCTTCGAAACTCTTCTCTCTCACGTTTCCAAGTTTGATCGGCAAGTACGGACACGGAGTAACATCACCGTTTGGATAAATGCGACAGTAGTACAGCCCTGCGATGCAGCCGCGGATCCACTGCCTCATATCTAAGCCCATCCCTTTTGCAATTCTCATAAACTGAGGCGCGCATGAAGGTCTCACGTTCAGCGTATGATTGGCGGTTTTCGCGAACGTTTTCGTTATCATTTCCTCATATTGCGCTGGGGAAATGTCGGCTAACTTGGTTCCCCTCCCCGTTGGAACGAGGAAGAATAAATGGAAATTTTCAACGCCGATTGTTTCGGCAAGCGCCATTATGTCGTCTATTTGATTGTAGTTCTGCTGAGTTAAGGTCGTGTTAACTTGGACAAGCACGTTGTTTTTTCTCAAAGTCTTGCAGGCTTCAACTGCTTTTTCCCAAGCGCCAGCTACTCCGCGGAACTCGTCGTGTTGACTTGGGATATTGGAGTCTAAGCTGACTGAAACTGTGGCTATTCCTGCGTCCTTGAGTTTTTTTGCTACAGCCTCGTCAATGAGGCTTCCGTTGCTTCCTAAACCCATCTTCAACCCAATCTTTGCACCGTACCTAATGAGTTCGTAAATGTCAGGGCGCAAAAGAGGTTCACCGCCGCTAAGAATCAGAAGCGGACGACTGACCTGGTAGATTTGATCCATCAGGTTTTTTGCTTCTTTAGTGTTCAATTCGTTGTCGAGCTTTTTATCCGTGGCGTTGATGTAGCAGTGGGAACATTTCATGTTGCATTCTCGGGTTATGTTCCACGACATGACAAGGGGAACGAACTGCTCTTGCTTCTTGGGAAGAGGCGAATAAGCTAATTTGAGGTAAAACTCACAGTTAGGATGTGTTGCTAATCTTTTGGGTTGCCAAAGGGTGAATGGGAAAGGCAGAACCGTATCCAACATTGCTTTGGCATGGGCAAAACAGAAATGGGTGCAAAAAAGTGAGGCCGCTTCGGGATTTACGCCGTACTTCTCCTCGGCATATTTGTGGCTTCCGAAGATTGGGCAATTCATGAACTCCATGCGCCCATCCAACGTTTCAGTGCTCATCGTGTAGTTGATCAAGTGGTCGCTAAGCATGATTGACTGCAGCTTTTCCCTTCGCATCCCGACTTTTAGTGTAACGTCAAGTGCGATTTCAACGGTTTCTTGACCGAACCTGTCCTGCACCTTCTCCATCGCATCTTCAACCGCCTCCACACCTAAATCCTCAGCCAGCTTAGTTGTGACCAGTAGACCCTTAATTGTCTCGTACTCTTGTATCAGCCGCATTCGAATAATCTGTTCTGTCCAATCAAGAAACAGTTTTTCCAACGCTTCAGACGCCTTGGGATCCTTGTTAGTTAAAAGCTCTTCAACATTTTTTCTTTCTTTTTTTAGCTTATTGAAAAGGTTAATTTTGACTGGGTTCTGAAGATGTGTGCTCACCGCTATTTCTTGGGCGCTTAAAGTGAAAGTCGTGATTTCTCCGGTGAGCTCTATGGCGTCTGCTTGAAAAGCACCATAGATATTCTCAAGTTTTCGGGATATGTCGGGTAAACACAGTTGCAACTCGTTTAGCAGCACACTGGTTTCTGCCTCCATCTTTGTGACCATAGCCATATGGTAAAGCAATGAACCCGACATGCCAGGGTCAGCCAGTTTGCCATTTACTCCTGAGAAAATTTCTGACGATAGATGCTTCGCCAAATCAAAATCTTCGTTCTCAATCGCGACTAATGCTTGTTTAAGCTTTTGCTTCCTAAGCAGCAGCAGCTGAGCCCATCTATGGCACTGTTTAGGATCGAAGTTTGTTAACGCATCCACTTCCTTGAGGGTAGTATTGATTCATGAGTTGATGGTAAAAAAGGTTAGCTGTGTTGCCGATGTTATGTTACGAAGTATCTTCTTCGATAACCTAATAAGGCGCTAAACCAACATAGCCAGACTAACAGGTGAAAGTGATGAACTTCGATTGGATCTACGCCTTGGTAGGTTTTCTAATTATGTTCGGCGTTCTAGGTGGCATCGGCATCGAGAAACCTAGAGGAATGAGCGTTAAAATGTGGTGCGTGGGCTACTTGGCGGTGGCTGTGGTCTTCGATGTACTGGTAGTCTTCGGGCTGGTCAGGGATTATGCGCCTCTTAACGATTTACTTATAGGGCTGTCAGCAGGAGCTGCAACAGGATTAGCCCTTCACGTTATGCATCACATAAACGAAGAAAACATTAGCCCTTCAATAATGGGTTAAGACTTAGATATTTGCGCGCCTTCCGCTTTTCGGCTTCTTCGGCAAGCAGACGATGAACTTGCTTCTCTCTCTTTTTGTCTCTCAAAACTCACCTGCCGCCGAGCGCTACGGTCATGCATCTAAAAGTAAGGAAGAAATTTGGAGAATTCATAAGAAAATGTCAAAGATTCAGTGCTTTTTCTACTGAAAGAAATAGCATTCATTTTCGGAATCTTTTTAAACTTTCATCAACGCGTTCCAGTTTCAGCTTGGTCAGCGTCTCCGACGTTGGCACGCCGTTTTGGTCCCACCCGGCTTGACCGTAGTATTGCATCACTTTTTCTTTCACACTTGTCCTATTCGCGGCTTGCCCCTTGCAAGGTCCAGTCGGAAGTGGCTCATAGAACCTTTGCGGGTTGTCATCGTCAGCATTTGGGTTCCACGTTAAGTCAGGTCCGCCAAGTAGCAGAAGAGCCCGTTGTATCTCCAGTGTTTTCATGCCGCCGCCGTTAAGCCATCCTTTGCGGGTCAGGGTTTGGCCTGTGAGGGCATTGTAGAATTCGTATCGGAAAGTCGGTGTTAGGCTGAACGATGTGAAGATGCACATTACCGCTGAATCGTTAAATATCGTCCAAATCTCGCTGCCCCACCCGTCAATGGGTATGTCAGTCATGGACGTGTGGTCGCCGCCCTGTACACTGCACGCATATCCTATTTCACGTGAAAAGTCCATTCCGCTTCGAATTCCATGGGCGCCGATGCTGATGCCTTTTCCCGTTACAGCGTAAGGTAAAAGGTCTTTGTTCTTAATTTTTCCAAGTTTGATTGCCGCTCGGTATACGCCTTCAGCTAAAATGTCTCCTATTCCTTCCCGGTTTGCGATTTTCTTTGCCAAAACAGCGAAGGCGTCAGCGTCACCCCATTTCAACTCGAGGCCGTCCAGGTCGTTCTTGGTCAGGATGCCTCTTTGGTATAGTTCTGCAGCAAAACCCAAAACGCTGCCGCCTTGGATGCCGCACATACCTAAGTCTTCAATAAGCGACGATAGATACACATTTTCTTCGGGTGTGAACAAGCCCAGGTTAGGGCCTAGAAACGCTTGCAGTTCATAGTCAGGATTGTCGCTTATGGCGCCTTTGTATTTGCCTGCTCGTATGCAGCTGATTTTCAGGCAGTTCGTCGGACAACCGAAGTCACTCCAAGCCGATTTCACCCAAACCCTATTCTCAAACTGGTCGACGCCGTAGCTTCGCTGATCATGCCACTCTTCCTGCCAGTTGCGAACGGGCTCGGAACTTGTGTCCGCCCCGAAGCTGTAACCTCCACCACCCGTCCCGTACCTGCGCCACATCACGTTACCGTAGCAGCCTCTGCAAACGTCATCAATCATCTGCTTAACTTTCTCAATATCAGCCACTTCAGGCAACGGACCCGTACCCTTAACTGCGACCGCCTTGAGGTTTTTTGAACCCATAACTGCGCCGTAGCCGCCGTACCCTGCCGCATGAGTCCATTTGGCGATGACTGCTGACGGCCTTACTTTGTGTTCTCCTGATGGTCCAATATAGAGTTTCGCGGGCTGTTTCCAGACGCCAACATGGGGATAGCGTTCAGCGAGCAGCTGTCGACATTCACGGTTCAGCAACGCATCTGTTTGTTTGCAGTCTTTGCCCCAAACCTTGCCAGCGTCCCTGAGCTCAACATCCGAGTCTTTAATGAACAGGTAGACTGGTTTCTCCGCTTTGCCCGAAACGATTATGCCATCGTAGCCTGCGCATCTAAGTTCAACAGCGAATTCGCCGCCGACCGTAGAACCAACCATGCCGTTACTTTGAGGCGACTTGCCCGTAACGCATGTTCTGCCACCTGGGAAGTAACCTTGGAATGGGCCTGTCATGAAAAACAGCAGGTTTTCAGGACCTAAGGGATCCACTTTTTCCCATTTATGAACCAGCCTTTCGCTTAAGATTTTGGCTGCGAGCGCTCTGCCGCCGATATATTCCTTAAGCCATTCGTCAGGAAGAGTTGTGTTTTTGAAGCTTGAATTTGAAAGGTCAATTTCCAAAAATTTACCTGCATACCCCAACATTACATGAATTCCTCCGCTTTCTCACCATACATTTTCGTGGCAAGGTTCTTGGAAGTCTCTTCTGGAGTTCGGGAATACAGCTTAAACTCATGGTCTCCCCTTTTAACCACTTTTAGGCAATTCCAGCCGCCTTCTTGGCAAACCTTGGCGCATTTCGGGTCGCCTCCGCAAAGGTCGCAAATCAAAATCTTCTTGGTTTTGGGATGAATATGCGGGATTTTTCCTGGACAAGCGTCGATGCATTTTCCGCAGCCAGTGCATTTTTCCGCGTTAACGGTGACGGCGCTGGTGTCCTTGTTAACGCCTAAAACTTTGAATGGGCAGGATCCAACGCATGGGTAATCTTCACATTGAGTGCAGAGATGAGGGAACTCTGCGCCTGGAACCAGCATGAACACGCGAACTCTTGAGGCTTCAGGCCAAATTTTGTTTTCTTTTTGAAGTGAGCAGGCGATTTCGCATTTGCGGCACCCGCTGCATTTTGAAAATTCTCTGCTTATCCAAATTGCGTTATTCTCTTGCTCTGAATTCCATCCCACTTTTCCTGCCCCCTTCTCTTCTGGAAAGAAGTTTCCAAGACAAAACAGTTACCATTTGTCCCGATAATTTGTTGTGTTGACTGTCTATTTCCTGACGCTGTTTTGTGTCAGAACACTGAAATTAATTAGCAAAGGAATCCGTGTAACTTAAATACCTTAGCAAATCGAGAAAAAAGTTTCAGCTTAAATTTCACGAGCAACTTCCTAGGGAATCGCTATGACTTTTCTTTTGTAACAATCATTTAACAACTTGAAGAAGGGCGTCAGCTTATGTATTCCCGCTGTTTGTTTTGTGCCGATAGTGTTAATGGTCAAACGCTGTTTCAAACATGATTGAATCCACAATGTCAAAGCTTGCTTTACCGCAATTTTAATCTGATTCAAGGCTCGTGCGACAAAACCAGCGAACCATCAAATGGGAAAAACCGAAAAGAATCATTGCTGGCCATAGGATAACTAGCTCCATAAGGGTTACTGTTTCTTTGTAGGTGCGCAGCGGAAACAACAAGAACATGCTTTTTCGGAGCCCGGTAGGTCAGAAAAAGCGAAATTTGGCTGACTTTCAAGGACATTTTTATGTTTGAGCTCTGATGACTCCTTCGAGCCCGTTCAATTCGTCGATTACGTCTTTTCCCACTTTTTGGTGCACAAGGTAAATGGCAATGGCGCATCCTTCCCCAATCTGCCTAGACGGATTCTCTCTGATGTTCACTCCATTATCGGCAAGAACCTTGTCTATCTTGGCAAACATTCCTGGCTTATCCGCATGATAAACGAACAGGGGATAGAAGGGCTTTTCCTCAAACTCGATGCTTTCACCAACATTCACAGCGTTCGAAAAATCCCCGCGCATCAAGTAATCGATAACAACCGTCGCCATTTCAACCGACGTTTTCATCTGAGCCTCCACGGTAGAAGCTCCTAAATGAGGCGTAAAGACGATGTTGTCCAGTTTTCGCAACTCGTTTCTGAACTCGGAGTTTTCCTGGGTCGGCTCCTCCTCGAAAACGTCAAGGGCTGCCCCGGCTATACCGCCGCTTTCAAGAGCGTTGTACAGGGCTTTGCCATCTACGTTGCGCCCACGGGCAGTGTTGATTAAGTAGGCTGTCGGCTTCATCAACCACAACTCCTTCTCGCCAATCACGTTTTCGTTTCCGTTAACGTGTATGCTCACGTAATCAGCTTTTGAAAGAACTTCTTCTTTTGTAACAAGCTTTATTCTAGAACTAACTTTCGCCACGGGGTCGTACCCGATCGTTTCCATGTTGAACCCGACAGTAAGTTCGCTTAGTCTCTGCCCGATTCTTCCACATCCGATGATCCCTAAAGTTTTGCCGGAAAGCTCGGTGCCTTCAAAACATTTCTTTCTCCAAACGCCCTTCTTCAAAGAACAATGGCCCCGCGCAACCCTCCTTGAAACACTCATCATCAAAGCAAGCGCCAATTCCGCAGTGGCATTGGTGTTCCCAAAAGGTGCCGACTTCACGATAACCCCATTTTCAATCGCAGCATTGATGTCAATGTTGTCTGTTCCAACTCCTGCTCTGCCGATGACTTTTAATTTCCCTTTGATGCCCGACTCAATAACCTCTCGCGTCACCTTGGTCGCGCTCCGCACCACCAAAGCATCGAATTTGCCTATTTGTTTAACTAGACCTTTTGGGTCGAGTTTACTGTTGTCGGTCTCGATTCCGGCGTTTTCAAAGAGTTTTATTCCTTCTTCATCCATCCCGTCGTTCAGCAAAACTTTCATCATAGTCACCAGTGCTTGTGACATAATTGCATCCTAAGAATTTAGTTTTTGCTCCGTGACTATGCCTTGGTGCTCGCGGCTGCAATTTTGGCTTCAGATAATAAAGAATGGCAAAAAAAGAGCAGCTTAATTTCATTTAAGTCGCAATTTTTGCTGGTAAATTCAGTTTAAGTAAATAGGGAAATGTTAATCTCCCCATAAATTGACAACCTTTAAATACACAAAAGAAAAACAAACCTTTCCAAAGGAGGAGACATTCATGGGAAGATCCCTTACTAGAAAAATACTTGAAAAACACCTTGCAGTAGGCGAGTATGTACCTGGAAACGAGATAGGCATAAAAATCGACCAAACCCTCACTCAAGACGCCACTGGAACCATGGCTTACCTGCAGTTTGAAGCAATGGGTTTAAAACAAGTGAAAACCGAGCTTTCCGTAAGCTATGTTGACCACAACACTATTCAAGTAGGCTTCGAAAACGCCGACGACCACAAGTACCTTCAGACTGTTGCAGCCAAATACGGCATCATTTACTCTAAAGCTGGAAACGGGATCTGTCACCAAGTTCATCTGGAACGTTTTGGCAAACCAGGAAAAACCCTTCTTGGCTCTGACAGCCACACCACCACCGGCGGAGGCATCGGTATGATAGCCATCGGCGCCGGAGGATTAGACGTTGCAGTGGCCATGGGCGGAGGCGAGTTTTACCTCACTTGCCCAAAAGTCTACAAAATCAACCTCACTGGCAAACTCAAGCCGTGGGTCACCGCCAAAGACGTCGTCCTCAAAATGCTGGAAATTTTCACAGTGAAAGGCAACGTCGGCGTCGTCATGGAGTATGCTGGACCCGGTGTCAACAGCCTAACCGTTCCTGAGAGGGCAACAATCACTAACATGGGCGCAGAGATGGGCGTAACCACATCGATTTTCCCCTCAGACGAGGAAACAAGAAAGTTCCTCAAAGCGCAAGGAAGAGCGGCAGATTGGATTGAGTTGAAGGCCGACGACGACGCAGAATACGACAAATTCGTTGACCTCGACCTCACCACTTTGGAGCCCCTTGCGGCGGCACCTCACAGCCCAGGTAACATCGTCAAAGTCGCCGAATTGAAAGAAACAAAAGTCGACCAAGTCATGCTTGGATCCTGCACCAACTCATCTTACAAAGAAATCGCGACCGTAGCCAAAATCATGAAGGGCAAAAAAGTCCACCCCGACGTATCCTTCGGCGTCGCCCCAGGCTCGAGGCAAGTTCTACAGATGGCAACGCGAGACGGCTACATTGGCGACCTCTTGGACTCCGGCGCGAGGCTGCTTGAGGCAGCATGCGGATTCTGTATAGGTAACAGCATGAGCCCGATGTCGGCCGGCACGTCGCTGCGAACGAGTAACAGGAACTTTGAGGGCAGAAGCGGCACTGCAGACGCGCAGGTTTACCTTGTAAGCCCCGAAGTTGCAGCCGTAGCGGCAATCACAGGTAAATTCACTGACCCAAGAAAAGCAGGCATAGCTTACCCAAAAGTGGATATGCCCACGAAATTCCTTGTTGACGATTCAATGTTCATTTTCCCAAAAGATGCCGACAAAAACGTAGAAATCGCAAGGGGACCAAACATTGGCACGCCACCCACCAACGACCCTATGCCCGAGCAAATCAAAGGGACAGTGGGGATTAAGGTCGGCGACAAAATCACAACGGACCACATAATGCCCGCAGGAGCCAGACTCAAGTATCGCTCAAACGTACCAAAATACTCCGAATACGTTTTCGAACCGATCGACCCCGCCTTCCCGAAACGGGCCTTGGAAGCCAAGAAAAAAGGTCTTCACACGATCATAGTTGCCGGCGAGTCTTACGGCCAAGGAAGCTCCAGAGAGCATGCAGCGCTGTGCCCGATGTACCTCGGCGTCAAAGCAATTGTCGCCAAATCAGTGGAACGTATCCACGCGGCTAACCTTGTAAATTTCGGCATAATCTCGCTGTCATTCAAGAACATGGCTGACTACGACAAACTTAGCCAGGGCGACGAAATCGAAATCCCCGATATCAAAAAGAAACTCCAAAATAACCAACCAATCATTCTGGTGAATAAAACCAAAAAACTGGAGATTGAGCTTGCCTACAATCTTTCTCAGAGGCAGAAGGATATCCTTTTCGCGGGCGGCTTGCTTCCGTACACAGTCAAGCAGAGTTGAAGGAGGACATGGGAATGGGCAAAATAAAAGTTAAGACACCGATCGTCGAGATAGATGGAGACGAAATGACTCGGATAATGTGGAAAATGGTCAAAGATCAGCTTCTCTTGCCATACTTAGACATGGAACTGGCATACTATGACCTGCAACTCAAAAAGCGGGATGAGACTGACGATAAAATCACGCTTGAAGCGGCAGAAGCCATCAAGAAATACGGCGTCGGAGTAAAATGCGCCACCATCACCCCAAACAAAGAACGCGTAAAGGAATACAACCTTAAAAAAGAATGGAGTAGCCCCAATGGAACAATCAGAGCCGCGTTGGACGGAACGGTTTTCCGCGCTCCGATCTTGGTCAAGAATATTCCTCCGTCGGTAAGAAGCTGGAAGAAACCTATTCACATTGGAAGGCACGCCTACGGCGACGTCTATAAGAATCTTGAGTTTCGGGTTCCTGAAGCAGGGAAAGCGGAGTTGACCTTTACAAACGCGGCGGGCAAGGAGCTGTTCCGCGGCACCATTCAAGACTTTAAAGGTCCAGGCGTCATCCAAGGCATCCACAATACCGACAAATCCATCGAAAGCTTCGCCAAATCATGCTTTACCTACGCATATGACCAGAAAATCCATCTGTGGTTCGGCGCCAAAGACACGATTTCCAAAACTTACGATGGCGAGTTCCGCAAGATTTTCGAGGATGAATATCAGAAGAACTGGGCAGCCAAATTCAAAGCGGCAGGGCTCGATTACTTCTTTACCTTAATCGACGACGCAGTTGCGCGCATCATGAAGTCCGAGGGCGGTTTGCTCTGGGCTTGCAAAAACTACGACGGCGACGTCATGAGCGACATGCTAGGTTCAGCCTACGGCAGTCTAGCAATGATGACCTCGGTTCTTGTCAGCCCGCATGGTTTCTACGAGTTTGAAGCATCCCACGGCACCGTGCAGAAACACTACTACAAGTACCTCAAAGGCGAAAAAACATCAAGCAACCCCATGGCGCTCATCTTCGCTTGGAGCGGCTGCCTAAGAAAACGAGGCGAACTAGATAAAACGCCGGAAGTCGTTGAATTCGCAAATAAACTCGAAGCGGCTGCTTTGCAAACGGTTGAAAGCGGCGTCTTGACAGGCGACTTGATGCAGGTTGTCACGCCAGATGCGAAGAACCATCAGGTTTACACAGAGGAGTTTATTGCTGAGGTTGCGAAGAAACTAAAGAAGCTTCTTCAATGAAGGGAGATATAGATGGCTCATAAAGCAATCCGAGAAGCTGACGGCAAATGTATGCTTGCACGTCTTCTAAAAGAATTCTCAGATGGAAAATACACTGTTTCAGACAAAATCGTCAGTGTAGGACCCAACACGGACTTAGCAAAGCTGCCTAAACAGTACGAGTGGTTAAATACTGAAAAGTTAGTGGTCAAACCTGACCAG